>JACQDO010000013.1 GCA_016201085.1 Hyphomicrobiales bacterium
CGCCGCGCGCGGTCATCGCGCCGCCCGGGCTTTCGATCCGGTTCGAGCGCCAGTTGTCCGGCGCGGTCTGATAGCTGGACGGGCCGGAGAATTGTCCCTCGATGTGGCGCAGCACGCCGATTTCGCCGGCCGTGATACGGCGCGTCATATCGACATAGGCCGGCGCGTAGCGGCGATTGAAACCGACATGCAGGGTGACGCCGGCGGCCTGGCAGGCGGCGATGGCGGCCTGCGCATCGCCGCGCGTGAGCGTGAACGGCTTTTCGCAAAACACGTGCTTGCCGGCTTTGGCCGCCGCGACGATTTCGCCGGCATGCTGCGAGTGCGGCGTGGCCAATACGACCGCGTCGATGGCACGGTCGGCCAGCACGTCGGCAAAGTTCGCCGTCAGCTTTAGGCCGAAGCGCTCGGCCAGCGCTTGTTTGCCGATCGGATCGCGCGTGACCGCCGCGACAAAGCCGATCTTGTTGCTGCGCCCCTGAACCGACTCGATCAGCCGAGTTCCCCAGTGTCCGGCTCCGCAAATGGCCGCGCGCAGCATTAATGTGTTCCCCCGTCGGCAGTTGGAACCCAACAGGAGGTCAGGGCAGGCGTCAACGGCAGGGTTCCCGGACCATGGAACCGTCCGGTCCCATTTGCGGTTGATAAAACGACGAACGAATACGGATTTGGAGTTCCATATGATTGAAAAACCTAGGAAATACATTGAGGAAGAGCGCAAACGGATCGAGCACGACGAAGACGATGTCGTGATCAACTCCGACGAGAGCTTCCCGGCCAGCGACCCGCCAAGCTGGACGCCGGTGCAAGGCGTCGGCTCGAGCGAAACCAAGAAAAAGAAGAAGCCGGCCGACGCTCACTGACGGTTATCGTTCGAGCGCCTCGGCGACCGCCTTGCCGCAATCGACGGTATTAGCCGAACCTTTCAGGTCGCGGGTGCGCAGCTTCGGCTCGGCCAGCACTTTTTCGATCGCGGCGACGATGGCCTTGGCGGCATCGGTCTCGCCGAGATGCTCCAGCATCATGGCGCCCGACCAGATTTGCCCGATCGGGTTGGCGATACCCTGGCCGTAGATATCGGGGGCCGAGCCATGCACCGGCTCGAACACCGAGGGGAATTTGCGTTCCGGGTTGATGTTGCCGGACGGCGCGATGCCGATGGTGCCGGTGCAGGCGGGACCGAGATCGGACAGGATATCGCCGAACAGGTTCGACGCCACCACCACGTTGAACCAGTCCGGGTTCATCACGAAGCGCGCGGTCAGGATGTCGATGTGGAACTGGTTCCACTTCACATCGGGGTAGTTCTTCGCCATCTCCTTCACGCGTTCGTCCCAGTACGGCATGGTGATGGCGATGCCGTTCGACTTGGTGGCCGAGGTCAGGTGCTTCTTCGGCGTCGAGCGGGCCAGCTCGAAGGCGAATTTCAGCACGCGGTCGACGCCGATGCGGCTCATCACCGTTTCCTGCACCACCACCTCGCGCTCGGTGCCGGCGAACATCTTGCCGCCGATCGCCGAATATTCGCCCTCGGTGTTCTCGCGCACCACCCAGAAGTCGATGTCGCCGGGCTTGCGGTTGGCGAGCGGGCAGGGCACGCCAGGCATCAGCCGCACCGGGCGCAGGTTGACGTATTGGTCGAACTCGCGCCGGAACAGGATCAGCGAACCCCACAGCGAAATATGATCGGGCACCTTGTCGGGCATGCCGACGGCGCCGAAATAAATCGCGTCGTGCTTACCGATCCGATCCTTCCAGTCCTCCGGCATCATGCGGCCGTGCTTTTCGTAGTAGTCGCAGCTGGCGAAATCGAAATCGTCCAGCCGCAGCTCGAAACCGAATTTTTTCGCGGCGATTTCGAGCACCCGCACGCCTTCGGGCATGACTTCCTTGCCGATGCCATCGCCGGGAATGACGGCGATGCGGTGGACGCGATTGGTCTTCATGCGAGCAAGTCCTTGTCGTTGGGCGCCGGTAAGGTCGTCACACTCTTAGTACCGATACGGCGCGATCTCTAATAGCGGAAATGCGCTCAAGACATGCGGCGGATTGGCCGGCGCGGCCGGGTGTAGATAAGATGTGTCGAGTTCGACGAAACGATTGACGCCGAGCAAGCCCAGACAGCGGCGCACCTCGTCCTCCAGCAGTTCCAGCATGCGCACGATGCCTGCTTCGCCGGCGGCGGCGAGCGCCCAGCATTGCAGCCGGCCGATGCCGACGAGGTCGGCGCCGGCCGCGATGCCCTTGACGATGTCGCTACCGCGGCAGAACGAGCCGTCGACCATGATCTTGGCGCGGCCGGCGACCGCATCGACGATCTCGGGCAAGACCTGCATGCTGCCGCGGCCGTGGTCGAGCTGGCGCCCGCCGTGGTTCGACAGGTAAATCCACTCCACCCCATGCTCAACCGCGATCTTGGCATCCTCCGCGGTCGATATCCCTTTCAGGATCAGTGGGATATTGTATTTGTCCTTGATCAGCTTCACGCTGCGCCAGTCGAGCGCCATCTGGAAGGTCTGCCCGCTCACGCGCTGGCGACCGGCGGTGACATAGCGCTTGGCCAGATCGCGTTCGCGCCGGCTGTAATGCGCCGTGTCGACGGTCAGGCAGAACGCGGCATAGCCGTGTTGAATCGCGCGCTCCACATGGTCCTGCACGTAGGCGTCGTCGCCGCGCACATAGAGCTGGAAAATGCGCAGCGCGCTGGGCGCGGCCTTCGCCACCTTTTCCAGGCCGGGATCGCACACCGAGCTCAGCATATGCGCGGCGCCGAAGGCGCCCGCGCCGCGCGCCACGCTGGCAGCGGCGCCGGGATCGAACGTCTCGAGCGCGCCGACCGGCGCCAGCATCGCCGGCAGACGCAGCCTGCGGCCGAACGCCTCGACCGATGCGTCGACCTGGCTGACGTCGCGCAGCACGCGCGGCCGGAAGGCGATCTCGTCGAGCGCCATCCTGTTTCGACGGAGCGTGGTCTCGGTCTCGGTGCCGCCGACAATATAGTCCCAGGCATTCTGATCGAGCCGGTCGCGCGCCTTGCGCACGATCTCGTGCAGGTTCTCGAATTCGTTGGCGTCCGCACCGACTTGCGCGGCCGTCGCCGGCCGGTCGCGCGTTGCGTTATTCATGGCGCTCTCCTGAACAAACGGCGTGAGTCATGAATCCGCGCCTAGAACTTCATATTCAGCAGCTTCTCGGCATTGCCGCAGAACAGCTTGCGCTCGTCGGCCGGCGCCAGCCCTAATTTTTTCACCGTCTCGATGGTGGGCGCAATCGGCCCCAAGGGTGTGTCGGTGGCATAGACCACGTGATCGGCGCCGAAGAACTCCAGGCCGCAGCGCGTGGCATGCACGCCGCCGCCGAACATTGCGGTGTCGCCGTAGATGTCATGCAGATAATCCATGTGCGGCCGCTTCAGCGACGGCAGGATCTGCGAATAATCCTCGTCGGAGGTGCGCTGGCCGAGCACTTTGAGCCCGTTGCCGACGCGGCCGTCGTAATAGGGGATCATGCCGCCGAGATGGTGGGTGATGATCTTGAGCTTCGGGTAGCGATCGAGCAGGCCGAAGAACACCAGCCGCACCATGGCGACGGAGGTTTCGTAGGGCCAGTGGAAGCACCACCACATCTCGTAGCGCGATTTCTTCTCGGCCGGATAGTCCGTCATCGCCGCGGTGCCGACCGGGTGCAGCCAGATCGGCAGGTCGAGCTCGGCCATGCAAGCGAAAATCGGTTCGAACTTCTTCTGGTCGAGCGGCTCGCCGGCGACATTGGTGTAGATCAGTACGCCGCGCGCGCCGAGGTCCTTGACCGCGCGCCGCGCCTCGGCGACCGAGCCTTCCACGTCGGTCAGGCAGAGCGCGGCGGCGAAGGCCGGAAAGCGCTCTGGGTGCTTGCGGCACAGCTCGGCCATCGAGTCGTTGGCGATGCGCGCGAGATTCAATCCGACATCGGGCGCGGCGATATCCTCGATCGCCGGATTGGGTAGTGAGATGATCTCCCGGTAATCGCCGAACTGGTCCATATGCGCGCGAGATTCATGCCGACGTCGGGCGGCGCGATATCCTCGATCGCCGGATTGGGCAGCGAGATGATCTCCCGGTAATCGCCGAACTGGTCCATCTCCTTGAAGCGGGCGTCGAGGTCGAACAGCTTGGTGACGCCGCGCAGGCGCTTGCCGATGTTCTCCAGCTTGGGCGCTACCCGTGTCATCTCCTGGAAGTAGCGATCCGGAAAGATGTGGCAATAGATGTCGATAATCGGGTGGCTCATGGTTTCCTCTCCTTCTTACTTATATTCGGTGTCGGCACCAGGCGCCGCTGCAACGGCAGCGCCTGCCAGCCGAAGCGTTCGGCGATCAGGCCCCAAAGTCCTTTCGGCGCCCACAGCATTACCACGATGGCGACCGCGCCCATCATCAGCAAGTACAGGCTGCCGAGATCGGCGAGCGCCTGCCGCATGATGAAGAAGATGATCGTGCCGATGATCGGCCCCTCGATACGTCCGATGCCGCCGATGACCGTGATGAAGATCACGAAAGCGGTCCAGTCGTTCACGCTGAAGGCGGTGTCGGGCGAGATGCGCAGTTTTTGCAGAAAGATGAGCGCGCCGATCATGGCGGTGCCGAAGGCGGTCAATACGTAGACCAGGAATTTGATACGGGCCACGTCGATGCCGCAGCTCTGCGCCGCCGCTTCGTTGTCGCGCAGCGCGGTCAACGCCAGGCCGTGGCGCGAGCGCAGCAGGATCACGATGGCCGCCAGCACCAGGACGGTTAAGCCCAGCGCCAGCCAATAGGTCTCGAATTCGCGCAACTGCCGGCTTGGCGCCATGGCGATCACCACAGCGGCCGGCAGGCTGATGCCGGAGCCGCCGCCGAGCACCGAAACTTGCGACGCCAGCAATCGGAACACCTCCGCCACCACCCAGGTGCCGATGGCGAAGTAGGCCCCGCGCAAGCGGAAGATCAGCGCCGCCACCGGGATCGCCACCAGCGCGCCGATTGGGCCGGCGATGAAGATGGCCGCGATGGGGTGCACGTCGAGCAGCATGGCCAGTGCGAACAGCAGATAGCCGCCGAGGCCGACAAACGCCTGCTGTCCGACCGACACCAGTCCGGCATAGCCAGCGAGCAGGTTCCACAGGCTGGCCAGCGCCACGAAGGTGAAGATTTCGGCCAGAAGCCGCAGCGTCTGCCGGTCACCCCAATACGGCGCAAGAACGAACACGACCAGCGCCGCGGCGACCAGCATGACGCCGATACGGCTCGACTTGGTGGCGTGCTCGACGCGTGTCATCCCGACACCTTCGGAAACAGGCCTTGCGGCCGCACCGCCAGGATGACCAGGAACGCAATATGGCCGGCCAAAAGCTGCCAGCCGGGGTCGATCTGCGCGCCGACGGCTTGCGAGACGCCGAGGATGACGCCGCCGGCGAGCGTGCCCCACATGCTGCCGAGGCCGCCGATGATCACCGCCTCGAAGCCGAAAATCAGCCGTGCCGGGCCTATCGCCGGATCGAAATTGGCGCGCACCGCCAGAAACACGGCGGCAATGGCGACGATGGCGAGCGACAGCGCCATCGCCATGGCGAAGACGTGGCGGGTGTTGAGCCCCATCAGTTGCGCCACCGGCTGGTCGTCGGAAGTGGCGCGGAAGGCGCGGCCGAGCGCAGTGCGGTAGAACAGCACCTGCAACGCGGCGATGACGGCGACCGCGACGAGGAACTGGATCAGCGGCAGCAAGCCGACCCACACGCCCTCCAGTGCCTGGAAGGTCTGGATTTCGATGGCGCCCGCCTGCAGCTTGCGGCTGTCGGCGGTGAACAATTCCAACAGCCCGTTCTGGATAATGATCGAGAGCCCGAAGGTCACCAGCAGCGGCGGCAGCAGGTCGTCGCCGAGCGTGCGGTTAAGCAGCCCGCGCTGCAAGGCATAGCCGACGATCGCCATCGTCGGCGTCACCAGCAGCAGCGAGGTGAGCGGATCGATACCGAGTGTCGTCGTCACCATCAGCGCCACATAAGCGGCCAGCACGATCAGATCGCCGTGCGCGATGTTCACCAGCCGCATCACGCCGAAGATCAGCGACAGCCCGGCGGCGAACATCGCGTAAAGCCCGCCGATCAGCACGCCTTGCAAGATGACGTTGAGCCATTCGGTCATCGTCACACCCCGAAATACGCCGCCGAAATACGCTCGCGCGTCAGTTCGCGCGCGGAGCCATGCAGCGCAATGCGGCCTTCCTGCAAGCAATACACTTGCGACGAGGCCTTGAGCGCCTGGGCGATGTCCTGCTCGACGATGATCAGCGACAGCCCTTCGGCCACAATGGCCGGCAGTCGCGCGTAGATGTCGCGCACAATGATCGGCGCCAGGCCGAGGCTGATCTCGTCGCACAGCAGCAGCTGCGGGTTCGACATCAGCGCACGGCCGATGGCCGCCATCTGCTGTTGCCCGCCCGACAGTGACGTGCTCGGCAAATGGCGCCGCTCGGCCAGCACCGGGAACAGCTCGTAGACACGCTCCAGCGTCCACGGACCGGGGCGGCGCGACTGGCCACCGATCTTGAGGTTCTCTTCGACGGTGAGCGAGGGGAACAGCCGGCGGCCTTCCGGCACCAAAGCGACGCCGCGCGCCACCACCTCGAATGCAGGCGCGGCGCCGATTGGCGCGCCATCGAACAGGATATTGCCATGGCGCGGCGCCATCAGGCCGGCGATGCTCTTTAGCAAAGTGGATTTGCCGGCGCCGTTGGCGCCGATCACCGCCACCACCTCGCCGGCATCGACGCACAGCGAGACGCCGAACAGCGCCTGGAAGTCGCCGTAATAGACGTCGATCGCGCGCACGTCGAGCAGGGGCTCAGGCATCGGCGGCGATCCCCATGTAGATTTCCGCCACCTGCGGGCTCTTGATTACCGCGTGCGGATCGCCGGCGGCGATGAACTTGCCGCCGTGCAGCACCAGCAGCCGGTCGACGGTGGCGAGCAGCGCGTGCACCACATGCTCGATCCAAATCACCGACACGCCGCCGGCGCGCACGTCCTTGATCAGCGTCACCAGCGCGGCGCATTCGTGCTCGCTCAGCCCGCCGGCGACTTCATCGAGCAGCAGCACGCGCGGCCGCGTCGCCAGCGCGCGCGCCAGCTCAAGCCGTTTGCGGTCGAGCAGCGTCAGGCCGCCGGCGCGCTGATTGGCCTTGGTCGTAAGCGCGCAGCGTTCGAGCAGCACCGCGCAATCGTCGTAGACCGCCGCTTCGCCTTGGCCGGTGCCGAAGGCCGCCGCCACCACCACGTTCTCGAACACGGTCATGCCGGAAAACGGCTGCGGGATCTGAAAGGAGCGCGCGATGCCTTTGCGGCAGCGGCGCTCGGGCGAAAGGTGCGTGATCTCCTCTCCGGCAAACAGCACGCGGCCGGAGTCCGGCCGCACCGCGCCGGTGGCGATGCCGAACAGCGTGGTTTTGCCGGCGCCGTTCGGCCCGATGATGCCGAGCGCCTCGCCTTCGTTGAGGGCGAGGTCGATGCCGTCCGCCACCACCACGGCCCCGAACCGCTTTGAAATATCGTCCAGCGCGAGGATCGGGGCCATGGGATGACGTCAGGAAATCGGCTGCAGCTTGCCTCCGAGCGGGATATTCGGCGCGGTCTTGTTCTCGGCGATCACCAGTTCGAACTTGCCGCCCTTGCGTTGCCATTGCCCGGCAACCAGCGGCGTCTTGGTGACGTTCTTCACCGGCTGCCCGGTCCACTGCACGTGCCCGACCATCGAATTGTAGTTGGTCGCCACGATCGCCTCGAGGATCGATTTTGGATCGTTCAGGTTCTTGGCGCGCTTGAGCACGTCGATCGCCACCTCGAACAGCGCGTGCTGGAAGCCGATCGGTTGCGTCCACGGCCGGCCGTTGGAGAACTTGCTCCAGGCGTCGGTGAGATCCTTGGCGCTCTGGCCGGTGAGGCCGGACTTGAATGGATGGTTCGGCGTCCACCAGATTTCGCTGGTGAGCCCGTTGCCGCGCTCGCCCAGCGATTCGATCACCGAGGGGAACAGCAGCGCCTTGCCGATGGTGACGATCTTCGGCTTGAAGCCCTGCTGCGCGGACTGCGACCAGAAGGTGGCGAAGTCGGGCGGGATCATGTTGCCGGTGACGATCTGCGCGCCCGCCGCCTTGAAGGCGGAAATCTGCGCGGTGAAGTCGTTGTTCATCACCTGATAGCGGCCGGGATCGACCAGCTTATAGCCGGCAGCCGCCAAAGCCGGCGGAAAACCGAGCTTGGCATCGCCCCAGGCATTGCCGTCGGCGTCGTTGGGGAACAGTCCGCCGACCACCTTGTTGGTCGGCAATTCATTCCACAGCGCCAGGAACGAGCCGATCACGTCCTCCAGGCCCCAGAAGAAATGATAGGTCCAGGTGAAGCCCTTCTTCGGGTCGCCCTTGCGGCCGAAGAAATACGGCTGCCATGGACAATTGGTGGTAATGCAGGGCACCTCGTTGACCTCGGCCTGATCGGACACCGGATTGGTGGTGTCGGGCGTGGCTGAGGCCACAATGAGATTGACCTTGTCGCCGAGGATCAGTTCGGACGCCACTTCCGAGGCGCGGCTGGCGTTCGACTGGCTGTCCTTGGAGATGATCTCGACCTTGTAGGTCTTGCCGCCGTTCACCAGCCCCTTGCTCAGGATGTCGCGCACCTGCGCCAGAATGAAATTATCGGCTTCGCCGAAGCCGGCGAGCGGGCCGGTCTTCGGGCTGACATGGCCGATCCTGACGGTGGTCGACTGCGCCTCGGCCGGCAGCACGCGCAACACGGCGGGTGCGGCGATGGCGCCGAGGCCGGTCTTGACCAGAGTGCGGCGGGAAATGCTTTTGTGGCCGCTCATCGGTTTCTCCCTTGCTGTTCGCGCGGGCTTAACTGTCTTGCGCGCGCGCATTTTTCAAATGTTGCAATACTTTCGAACGCAGCTCCGACTGCTGCTGCGGGCTCCACTTGCGGAAGCCTTCGCCCGACTTGAAGCCGAGCTTGCCGTCCCGCACCAGCTTTTCCAGATAAGGCGAAGGGCCGGGCCGGCTGTCGATGTCGGGCAGAACGGTCTTGTGGATCGCCAGCGTCAAGTCGGTGCCGACCATATCGGCATTTTCCAACGGTCCCAGCACAGCGAGCCTGCGGCCGAACGCCGCCTTGATCACGTTGTCCACCGTTTCGGCGTCGCAGATACCATGCTCGACCAGCGCAACGGCCTCGCGCCAGAGCGCGTGTTGCAGCCGGTTGCCGATGAAACCGGGCACGTCCTTCTTCACATGCGCCGGCTTTTTGCCGGCGGCGGCGTGCAGCTTCATGGTGAAATCGACCGCCTGCGGCGAGGTCCATTGCGTCTCGATCACTTCGACCAGCGGCACCAGAAAAGGCGGGTTCCACCAATGGGTGCCGAGCGCGCGCTCGCGCCTCTCGAGGCCCTGCATGATGGAGGTGATCGGGATCACCGACGTATTGCTGGCGAGGATGGTGTCGGCACGCACGTGTTTCTCGATCTCGGCGAACAGTTTCTGCTTGAGAGCTAAGTCCTCCAGCACCGCCTCCACCACATAGTCGGCATCGCGCACGGCCTGGGCGAGATCGGCGACCGGCGTCACCCGCTCGACCGCGCTCCGGTCGTCACCGAGGTCTTTCAAGTTGGTGAGGATGCGCGCCTTGGCGCTGTCGAGCGAGGCGGCGAAGGAATCGTAGATCGTGACGTCATGGCCGGCGAGAGCGAACACCTGCGCGATGCCGTGGCCCATCAATCCGGCGCCGATCACCGCGATGCGCGCTTTGCTCATGACGCGGTCTCGTGTCCCGGACGCGGTGCAGCGTGGAGCGGAGCGGAACGGTGCACCGCAGAGCCGGGATCCAGGTTGCTTCCGGCGAGAAATAAGCTGGGTCCCG
>JACQDO010000251.1 GCA_016201085.1 Hyphomicrobiales bacterium
AGTACCAATCCTTCACCTTGACCCGGTGGTCGGGGATGTTGAGCAGGAAGCTGTCCTTGCCGTCGCCCTGGGTGTGGAAGCTGTATTTGACGTGCGGCGTGATGAGCTGCATCGGATATTTGCGGAACCCATCCGACTGCGGGCCCTCCCACGACTGCACATATTCGACCACCGGCGGCCGCTCGGGATCGTTCACACGCTTGAGGCTGTTGCACTCGAACTCGAGCTTGCCGGATTGGGTCTGCAAGCCTTTGAGGAATTCCCCCGAATAATCCGACGGCAGCGGATGCGGCTCGGGCACATCCTTTTTGCGGTTTTCCCAGAACCAGCGGAACGACACCGGAGCGCGCAACTTCTCCTTCTCCGACGGCACGACGTAGTAGCCGCGCTTGATGAACTTTTTCCACGAAATCATCTTCGGCAGATCGGAAGCATCGAACAAGCGCTTGACCCAATCGATTTCGTTGACGCCTTCGGAGAAGTAGTTGGCCAGACCGAGCCGTTTGCTGATCTCGTTGAAGATCCAGTAGTCGGGCTTGGACTCGCCGAGCGGCTCGATCGCCGGCGCCTGGAAGATAATGACGCGATGGTTGAGTTGCTGCTGGCCGTGATGGCCATAGCCGCCGAGCGCCGCCCACTCGCTGATGTCCACGCGCTCGAAATTGGTGCAGGCCGGCAGGATGACGTCGGCGAATTTGGTATCGCCTTCCATCCAGATCGCCTGGCTGACCACGAACTCCAGATTCGGCGACTGGAACATCTTCACGTGGCGGTTGGTATTGTTCATGGTGGCGATCAGCGAGCCGCCATATTTGAACATCATGCGCACCGGCGCATGCCCGGCCGCCGGATAGCTGAACTTGGCGAATTGAATTTCGATCGACTTGCCGTTCCACAGGTAACCGCCGTCGGCTTTACCGTCGATGATGGCCTCCGGCAGATAGAGCCGCGGAATCTTCTGCTGCGGCGTATTCATGGTCGGGAGCTGCGGCATGCGCTGGAACAGCTCGACCGCCATCGCGGTCTTTTCGATGTCGCCCGACATGCCGCCTTCGGCATAACCCGGGAAGTAGAAATTGAGATCGACCGGGGCGCCCCATTGCAGATTGCCCATGTTGATGCCGGGCTTGCCGAGGCCCTGCATGGCGATCAGGCACACCATGGTGCGCGCCCACTGGATGCCGGTCTGGTTGCGGCAGGCGCCGCCATGGCCGTTGCCCCAGCCGCCGCAGCCGAGATAGGTGCGTTTCGTGCCCCATTCGCGGGCGAGCGCGCGCACGTCCTTGGCCGGCACGCCGGTTTCATTCTCCTGCCATTCCGGCGTCTTGGCCACGCCGTCGCTCTCGCCAATGACGTAGGCTTTCCAGGCGTCGAAGCCGACGGTGTGGGTCTTCACGTATGCCTTGTCGTAGAGGCCTTCCTTGATCCACACATAGGCAATGGCCAAGGCGAGCGCGGGCGATGTGGTCGGCTTCGGACTGATCCATTTGCCGGGCAGGAACTGGGCCGACGAGTTGTAGTGCGGGTCGATGTGGACGACCTTGATGCCGAGCTTCTTCAGCCACTGCCGGCGCACGGTGCCTTCCGAGGCGCCATAGGAACCGCTGTTGGTTTCCGGATCGGCCGACCAGAACACCACCATCTCGCAGTTTTGCAGCAGATCCTCGACGGTGCCGTAGGTCTCCGACTGCCCGACGCGCAGCGTGTAGCCCCAGTGATGCGCGGCGCCCCAGTACCAGCCTTCCCAGCTGTCCGGGTTATGGTGCACCGGCGTATGGCCGACGGCATTGCTGAAGCGGTAGAGCGCGCTGAGGTAATAGCCGATGTGGCCCCAGGTATGGTGCGAGCCGTGCGACACCGTCATGGCGCCCGGGCCATGATCGCGCTTCACGCGCTTGATTTCGCTGGCGACCAGGTCGAGCGCCTCGTCCCACGAGATGCGGACATATTTCGACTTGCCGCGGTTCTCCGGATTGCGCTTGCCCTTGGGATCGAAGTCGACGCGCTTCATCGGATAGAGCAAGCGGTCGGGCGAATAGATGGTCGAGCGGCAAATCTGCCCGTGCGGAGCGAGCGACGTTCTGCGCGGCGGCGTCAATTTCTGGCCGCGCGCTTCGATGGTCCACGGCTGCGGGTCGCTGTCGTCGAAATCGATCGGCGTGGTGCGGATGATCCTGCCATCCTTGACGGTGACGAACAGCGGTCCGCCATTGGCCATGTTGCAATAGCGCATGGAGCCGTCCGGCATCGGCGTGCCGAACTTCCAATGCGCGGTCTGCATGCCCATGAGAACCTGCGCGAACCAGTTGGTCAGGTCTTCCGAGCCCTCGACCGACAGCACGAAATCCTTCTGCGCATTGATCTGATTGAGCCAGTTGATCGGCGGCGTCAGCAGCGCGGCGCCGATGGTGGCGTTCTTGAAGGCGAGCGTGATGTCGGGCTTGGGATGAATGCCGGCGCCGGTCGTGATCTCGCCGTTCTTCAATCCGATCCAGCGGCCGATCTGCTCGTCGCGCGCCGTGATCTGCGCGATCAGATTGCGCTCCTTCAGCCGCGCCGCGAAATGCGGATGGCGCCAGCGCACGTAGCGCAACATCAGCGTGAGCGCGTACAGAATGACGGAGAGTTTAAGCTGCGGGAACATCGTGCGCTTCCTCACTCGTATGACCGATGCACGTTTGGGCCGTCGCCCGCCGAAGCCGGACGGGCGCGACCGCCTTGCGGCAACGATTATAGGCTCTCCGGCTATCGTTTATTGATACATATCAACGCGAAAGTGATCGATAATATCGATCACCTGGCGAACCGTTTTCAGGGCCGCGGGCGCGCCATCCGCCGCGCCCCGCCCACCGCCAGGTCGATCTTGGCCGCGGTCTTCTGCAGCTCGGCGAGAAAGGCGAGGCAGACCGCCGACAGCTCGCGCTTGGCGCGCGAAATCGCCACCACCTGCCAGGGCTGCATCGGCGCATCGAGCAGCACCGGGGCGAGCGAGGGCGGATTGCGGCTGCCGGAGAAAATCTGCGAGGGCACCAGCGTGACATAGTCGCCGTTCTCCACCAGCGCCACGGCGCAGGCGAACGAGGTGCATTCGATGGTGCTTTTCGGCGGTTCCAGCCGGTTGGCGAGGAAGGTCTGCTCGAACACGTCGAGCCCGGTGTGGCTGCGGCGATAGATGATCCAGTCGAGCTCGGTGAGATCGGCAAGGCTCAGCTTGCGGCGGGCGAGCACCGGATGATCGGCGCGCACCGCCGGCACCAGCCGGTCCTTGACCAGGCTGACGAAACTCAGGGTGTCGTCGCGCGGGTGGCCGGGCACCAGGCAGATGGCGAGATCGAGGTCGCCGGTGCGGATCGCCGGCAGCATGTCGGGATAGACGCCCTCCAGGATGTGGAAGCTGACGCGCGGATGCGTACGCTGGAAGGCGATGACCGAGCGTGGCAGCAGGCCGGTGGCGACGCTCGGCGAGGCGCTGACGCGGATCTCGCCCATGCCGGCGCCCTGGATGGTCTCGATGTCGTTGCGCGCGTGGCGCAGTTCGGACTCGACGGTCTTGATGCGCGCGAACAGCGCCTTGCCCGCCTAGGTGGCGGCGACGCCGTGCGCGCCGCGATGCAGGAGCTCGACGCGCAGGTCGTGTTCCAGCTGCTGGATGCTCTTGGTGACCGAGGACTGCGACAGATTGAGATGCTTGGCCGCCTGCCGCACCGAGCCGGCTTCGACCACGGCGGTGAAATTGCGCAACTGACTGAGCTTCATGGCCATGGCGGGCTGCCCCCGGGTGATCGGAAAATCCTATCACAAAGCCGATAAAAGACCTAGTTATCGATCACAAGGCCGGCGCTAAATCGGCATAGGGGCGTGGAGGTCATGCCCCCACGTCCCCTGCCACACCACCCGGCATGCGGGTCCGCACCGGGCGGTTTGATGGGTTGAGGTTAGCTGGCAAGCAGTGGGACT
>JACQDO010000210.1 GCA_016201085.1 Hyphomicrobiales bacterium
CCATGCTCGCCACATTTAAATGCACGAACAGATAGCGCGGGAAAAACGGCCTGACGACGCGTTCGTTTCTGCGCGCGTGGCGGATCTTCTTGGCGTAACACGGCAGGTACACGCGGTAGTCCTGCCGGCGAAGGTGGGTGAGCGCCTTGAGCTCTTCGCGCGGATGCGTGTGCACGGCGTACCAATGCGCACCGTTTGCCACGATCATTTCCTGGCCCTCGTTTTGGCGGCGCCCGCAGCCGGACGCGACCGGGTCACGGTATTCGCCAGCACCGACGGCACGTAGACGCGCTGCGGGTCAAGAACGGCGATGGCGGCTTCGTAATGTTTCTGCGGATCGGAGAGGCTGGTGATCATCAGGGCATCGACGTTGGCTAAGGCCGCCTCGACGCTGGCAAAAACGGGAATGCGCAGAAGTTTTGGTTTGCTGATGCTGCCGTCGACGATCGCCACGATTTCGACGTCGAGTTCGGTGGCGACGATGACGGTGATCTCGCAGAGCTCGCCGGCGCCCAGCAAGCCGATGCGGCGGTGGCCGGCGGCGGCCGCCTTCGCCAGGGTCGCCTCGCAGGAGGCGCGCGCGCGCCGGAAAAAATCGAAGGAGCGGACGAAATAACCGGCGACCAGCTGCGATTTTTCCAGAAAACCCTTGGGCGTGAGAAAGTAGCCGTAGCGGCGCGGCGGGGTTTGCTGGACCTTGATCAGTCCTTTGTTGATGCAACGCTTGATGTAAGAGTTGACCAGGCCGACGGCGATGCCCAGCTCACGCGACAGGCTGCGTTGCGTCACGTCGCCGCGCTCGACCGCGTCCAGCAGTCCGAGCAGGATCGTCTGCTCCGAATTCTTGTCGCGGTTCGACGCCATGCCAGCCCATCCGCCGCCACAGCTAAGCTTCGAGCGCTTGCCGAGGCGTTGCGTTCACGCGGTGAACGTACATTGTTCATCGCGTGAACGTCAAGCCGGCGGCAATACACTTGGCGGCCAGGTTAATGTCGTAAAACCTTATTGAAACAATACGTTACACGAGTGCTTTAGGGCCGCCGCCGCCCAAATGGACTTGGCAGCGAATGGATTGGCGCCTTGGCGCCGAGCGCCGTGCAGCGCGGATGTAAATTTTGCAATCTCGGCTACATTGCCGGACGACATGCGAAATCCCCAGCCATCGCCGCCCGTGCTGCTCTACCTCGTCACCGAGGACTGGTATTTCCTGTCGCACCGGCTGCCCATGGCCATCGCCGCCAAGCGCGCCGGCTATGACGTGCACGTGGCGACCAATGTGAACCGGGGCGGGGCGGCGATCGAAGCCCACGGCTTCACCCTGCATGCGCTCAACTGGTCGCGCGGCAATTTGAATCCGCTGCGCCTGTGGTCGATCGTCCGCGAAATTCGCCGCATCTATCGCCGCTGCGCGCCGGCGCTGGTGCACCATGTCGCGTTGCAGCCCGCCGTCATCGGTTCGTTGGCGGCGATGGGATTGCCGCCGGTCCGCCTCAACGCGCTGGCCGGGCTCGGCTATGGCTTTACCTCGAACAGCCTGAAGGCGCGCATCATCCGTCCGGTGCTGGAGTTTTTGCTGCGTGTGCTGCTCAATAGCGGGAGCGCCGCCGTGCTGGTGCAGAACACCGACGATCGCGCGGCGGTCGTAGCGCTCGGCATCGATGCCGAGCGCGTATCCCTCATTCCGGGCTCCGGCGTCGACACCGATATCTTGCGGCCCACCGCGGAGCCGGCGGGTCCGATCGCCATGGGCTTCATCGGGCGCTTGCTTGACGACAAGGGCATCCGCACGCTGATAGCCGCGCACGACATTCTCCGCCGGCGCGGCGAGACGATCCGTCTGCGCGTCGGCGGCAGCGCCGATCCGGCCAATCCGGCATCCATTCCGGCGGCGGAAATCGAGGCCTGGCAACGCCATCCCGGCGTCGAGATGCTCGGGCATGTCGACGATATCGGGAAATTCTGGGCCGCCCAGCATATCGCCGTGCTGCCGTCGCGGCGCGAGGGGCTGCCGAAAAGTCTGCTGGAGGCGGCGGCCTGCGGCCGTCCGCTGGTGGCGACCGACGTGCCCGGCTGCCGCGTCATCGCGCGCCAGGACGTCAACGCCCTGCTGGTGCCGGCGAACGATGCGACGGCACTGGCCAACGCCATTGAACGTCTGGCGCACGACCGCGCGCTGCGCCAGCGTTTTGCCGCCGCCGGGCGGAAAATGGCGGAAGAGGAATTTTCCAGCGCCCGCATCGGCCGCGAAATTGTCGCGCTTTACGACCGGCTGCTCGGCCGCACGGCTGCGCTCTTGCCCCCGCGGTCAAGCAGCGGCTAAACAAGGGCCCAGCCAAGGAAGGACCCCACGTTGCAACACGGGCGCAAGATCGCGGTGATCGGGCTCGGCTATGTCGGCCTGCCGGTCGCGGTCGCGTTCGCCAGGTCCGGCGTTGCGGTCATCGGTTTCGATATTAGCGCGGCGCGCATCGCCGAACTCAAGGCCGGCCACGACCGCACGCGCGAGGTCGCGAGCGCCGATCTCACGCAGCCGACGCTTGTCTACACGAGCGATGTGGCGGCGCTGAAAGGCGCCGACTTCTTCATCGTCACCGTGCCGACCCCGATCGACAGCGCGCGCCGGCCCGATCTCGGCGCCATGCTCAAAGCCTCCGAAAGCGTCGGCAGCGCGCTCAAGCGCGGCGATATCGTGGTCTATGAATCCACCGTCTATCCCGGCGCGATCGAGGAAGAATGCATGCCGGTGCTGGAGCGCCAGTCCGGGCTCAAGGGCGGACGCGATTTCACCGTCGGCTATTCGCCCGAGCGCATCAATCCGGGCGACAAGCAGCACCGCTTCGAGTCGATCGTGAAAGTGGTGTCGGCGCAGGATGCCAAGACGTTGGATATTGTCGCCGCCGTCTATGGCTCGGTGGTGAGCGCCGGCATCCACCGCGCGCCCTCGATCAAGGTGGCGGAAGCCGCCAAGGTGATCGAGAACACCCAGCGCGATCTCAACATCGCCTTCATGAACGAGCTGTCGGCGATCTTCCATCAGCTCGGCATCGACACCGGCGACGTGCTGGCGGCGGCCGCCACCAAATGGAACTTCGTCGGCTATACGCCCGGCCTGGTCGGCGGCCACTGCATCGGCGTCGATCCCTATTATCTCACGTATCGCGCCGAGAAGGCCGGCTATCATCCGGAGATCATCCTGGCCGGCCGTCGCATCAATGACGGCATGGGCGAGCGCATCGCGCATGAATGCATCCGCAGCCTGACGCTGCGCAACGTCAGCAACGCCACCGTCACCGTGCTCGGCATGACCTTCAAGGAGAACGTGCCGGACATCCGCAATTCCAAGGTCATCGACATCGTGCGCGCGCTGGAGCGCTTTGGCGTCCGCGTGCAGGTGCACGATCCGCTGGCGCTCGCCGACGAGACCGCGCATGAATATGACGTGACGCTCACAGCGCTCGACGCACTCAAGCCCGCCGACGCCGTCATCCTGGCGGTGGCGCACAGCGATTATGTCAGCGAAGGCTGGCCGCTGATGACGCGGCTGTTGAAGGGCGGCACGGGCACGGTGGTCGACGTCAAATCGCGGCTCGACCGCGCGCACAAACCGGAAGGCATCGACCTGTGGCGGCTGTAGCCCCCATCCTCGTTACCGGCGCGGCCGGCTTCATCGGCTTCCATACGGCCAAGCGCCTGCTGGAAGCGGGGCGGCCGGTGGTCGGGCTCGACAATCTCAATGCCTATTACGATCCCAAGCTGAAAGATGCGCGGCTGGCCGAACTCGGCAAGCTCGCCGGCTTCCGTTTCGTCAAGCTCGATCTCGCCGACCGCGCCGGCATGGCCGAACTGTTCAAGCGCGAGCGCTTCCCGCATGTGGTGCATCTCGCGGCGCAGGCCGGCGTGCGCTACTCACTGCAAGACCCGCACGCCTACATCGACTCCAACATCTCCGGCTTCACCAATATCCTGGAAGGCTGCCGGCACAACGGCTGCCGGCATCTGCTCTACGCCTCGTCGTCCTCGGTCTACGGCTCCAACAGCAAGATGCCGTTTTCCGTGCACGACAATGTCGATCACCCGCTCAGCCTCTATGGCGCCTCCAAGAAAGCCAACGAGCTGATGGCGCATTCTTATGCGCATCTGTTCCGCTTGCCTGCCACGGGTCTGCGTTTCTTCACGGTCTATGGGCCATGGGGCCGCCCCGACATGGCGATGTGGCTGTTCGCCAAGGCGATCCTGGCGGACGAGCCGATCAAGCTGTTCAATCGCGGCAACATGCGGCGTGACTTTACCTATGTCGACGACGTGGTGGAATCGGTGGTGCGGCTGATCGAGCGCCCGCCTGCCGGTAATCCGCAATGGTCGGGCAATGCTCCCGATCCCGGATCGAGCGCGGCACCCTGGCGCGTCTACAACATCGGCAACAACAATCCGGTCGAGTTGCTGGAAGTCGTGCGCCTGCTGGAACAGGCGCTCGGCAAGAAGGCCCAGCGCGAGCTCATGCCGATGCAGCCGGGCGACGTGCCGGCGACCTACGCCAATGTCGACGATCTCATGCGCGAGGTCGATTTCATGCCGAAAACGCCGATCGCCGAGGGTATCAAGCGCTTCATCGCGTGGTATCGTGATTATCATCGTCTGTGATAGCGCCGGATTTCTGACATGACCGATAAAGTCGCATTGATCACCGGCATCACCGGCCAGGACGGCGCCTATCTCGCCGAGCTGCTGCTGGCCAAGGGCTATGTCGTGCATGGCGTCAAGCGCCGCTCGTCCTCGCTCAACACCCAGCGCGTCGATCATCTCTACGTCGACCCGCACGAGCACGGCACCAAGTTCTTCATGCATTACGGCGACATGACCGACGCCACCAACCTGATCCGTCTGATGCAGGAGACGCAGCCGAACGAGATCTACAATCTCGCGGCGCAGAGCCACGTGCAGGTGAGCTTCGAGACGCCGGAATACACCGCCAATGCCGACGCGCTCGGCACGCTGCGGCTGCTCGAGGCCATGCGCATCCTGCGCATGGAGGACAAGGCGCGCTTCTACCAGGCCTCGACCTCGGAACTTTATGGCAACTCGCCGGCCCCGCAGAACGAAACCACGTCGTTCGCGCCGCGCAGTCCTTACGCCGCCGCCAAACTCTATGCCTACTGGATCGTTGTGAATTACCGCGAGGCTTACGATATCCACGCCTCGAACGGCATCCTGTTCAACCACGAAAGCCCGATCCGCGGCGAAACCTTCGTCACCCGCAAGATCACGCGCGCGGTGGCGGCAATCGAGGCCGGCCGGCAGCAGCAATTGTTTATCGGCAACCTCGACGCCAAGCGCGACTGGGGCCATGCCCGCGACTATGTCGAAGGCATGTGGATGATTGTGCAGCAGGACAAGGCCGACGACTACGTGCTGGCGACCGGCGAGGCGCACAGCGTGCGCGAATTCGTCGAACGCGCCTTTGCCGTGGTCGGCCGCCGCATCGACTGGCGCGGGCAGGGCGTGAACGAGGTCGGCATCGACCAGGCCAGCGGCAAGGAACTGGTGAAGGTCGACGCGCGCTATTTCCGCCCGACCGAGGTCGACACGTTGCGGGGCGACGCCTCGAAGGCGCATTCCAGGCTGGGCTGGCGGCATCGCGTGAGCTTCGACCAGCTTGTCGCCGAAATGGTCGCAGCCGACCTCAAGGATATCCAAGCCGGTAAGCCGTGAGTTCCGGTGGACGAGACCGGCGTCGTCATGGAATCGCGGCGGGCGCCGCCCTATAGTGCCTGCCACACCTCATGAAAGGGTTCGATATGACGGCTCCGACGCTCGCCGGCCTGAAGGTCAAGCTGTTCACCGACGGCGCCGACAAGGCGCAGATCGTGGAGATGGCCAAGCAATCCTGGATCGCCGGCTTTACCACCAACCCATCGCTGCTGAAAAAGGCCGGAGTGAGCGATTACGCGGCTTATGCGCGCGATCTGGTGGCCGCCGTGCCCGACCGGCATATCTCGTTCGAGGTGTTTTCCGACGATATCCCGGAAATGGTGGCGCAGGCGCGCGTCATTACCGCCTGGGGCGAGAACGTCTACGTCAAGCTGCCGGTGACCAATACGCGCGGCGAGCCGCTGTTCGAGGCGGTGCGCTCGCTCAGCCATGACGGCACCAAGATCAACATGACCGCGATCTTCACCTCCGAGCAGGTCGAGAAGGCGGTCGCTGCGCTCGACGGCGGCGCGCCCGCCTGCGTGTCGGTGTTCGCCGGCCGCCTGGCGGATTTCGGCATCGACTACCGGCCGATCGTGCAGGACGCCGTGGCGCGCGCGCGCAAGACGCGCAATATCGAGATCATCTGGGCCTCGACGCGCGAGGTGTTCAACGTGATCGAGGCCCACGACATCGGCTGCCACATCATCACCGCGCCCGCCGACGTGCTGAAGAAGCTGCCAAGCCTCGGCACCAAGTCGGGGGCCGAACTCTCGCTCGGCGCCGTGAAATCCTTCCGTGAGGATGCCATCGCCGCCGGCCTCAAGCTGGCGCTTCCAGCCGCGCGCGCGGCCGAATAGCGGGGACATGGCAGCCCTGCGGCAGCGATTTTAAGCATGTTGATTTGCTTGTAACGCTTTGAATCAAAACGTGTTCACCTCGTTTTTGGGGGATGGTCGCCAGCCGCCTTGGAAGGTGGTAGGGGTGGCAGCAAGTTTGGGGCGGTGAGGCGTAAGTCATGGCGGAAGCGAGCGCGGAGAAGACGTTGCGAGTCGGCGTCGTCGGTGTCGGCGTCATGGGCAGCAACCATGCTCGCGTGCTGGCCGGCTTGCCCGGCGTGGAACTGGCCGGCGTCGCCGATCCCGACCGCAAGCAGGCCGATTTTGTCGCCCGCACCCTGGGCTGCACCGCCGTCACCGATGCCGGCGATCTGCTCGATCTCGGCGTCGACGCCATCACCATCGCG
>JACQDO010000211.1 GCA_016201085.1 Hyphomicrobiales bacterium
CCAGCATGCGCATGGCCTCAAAAAGCATGTCCTCGACTTGATCGGGGATGGGGGCCGGTTTCCCGCCGGAGCCTGTGCTCGGGCCGGCCATAGGCCGGACCCGAGTGCGAAGCCCGCTTCGGCGGGCGAAGGAAGGTCGGACAAGATCGTGCGGAGCAAAATATGCCAAGCGCGATGAAGCGGATGAAGCGACGCTTGCGTCACGGCGCCAAGCGCGTCGGCGATGCGATCGTTGGCGCGCTGGCGGTGTGGTTGATCAAGGGGCTGCGCCTGTTCCCGCCCGACGCCTTGGCCGATTTCACCGGCTGGACGATGCGCACGATCGGGCCGCTGCTGCCGGAAAACAAGCTCGGCCGCGCCAATCTCACCGCCGCCTTCCCGGAAAAATCAGCGGCCGAGATCGACGCCATCCTGCGCGGGGCATGGGACAGTCTCGGCCGCATGGGCGCCGAATTCGCCCATCTCGACCGGCTGTGGGATTACGACCCCAACCAGCCGAACCGGCGCGGGCGCATCGAATTCACGCAAGCGGACATCGACCACTTCCTCCAGCTCGCCAACGACTGCAAGCCGGCGCTGATTTTCGCCGCCCATCTCGCCAACTGGGAACTGCCGGCGATTTGCGCCGCCACCTACCAGCTCGACAGCGCGGCGCTGTATCGCCGGCCCAATATCGCCGCCATCGATCGCTGGCTGCGCGAGACCCGCGCCGCCAGCATGGGCGAATTGATCGCCACCGGCCTCGATGCGCCGGTCAAGATCGCCGACACGCTCAAACGCGGGGCCCATGTCGGCATGCTGGTCGATCAGTATTACGTGCGCGGCGTCGAGGTCACCTTTTTCGGCCGCCGCACGCGGGCCAATCCGCTGCTGGCGCGGCTGGCCCAGCATTTCGACTGCCCGATCCATGGCG
Organism: Hyphomicrobiales bacterium; assembly: GCA_016201085.1. Lineage (GTDB taxonomy): Bacteria > Pseudomonadota > Alphaproteobacteria > Rhizobiales > Xanthobacteraceae > Pseudolabrys. The sequence goes on from JACQDO010000211.1 coordinate 914, forward strand.
CCCGCATTATCCGGCTGCCCGACCATCGCTTCCGCGCCGAACTCACCGATGCGATCGCGCCGGTGCGCGGCGCGGACGGCAAGATCGATATCGCCGGCACCATGCAGGTCATCACCAATGTGGTGGAAGGCTGGGTCCGCGAGCATCCCGAGCAATGGCTCTGGCTGCACCGGCGCTGGCGCGACCCCTAAATATTTCTGCGCAACTCACTCGACAATTCCCAGCACTGGTCGATAATTGCAACCTATGGCAGCGCCGGCTTTAGGAGGCAACTATGCGAGAAAAAAGCGGTAACGACCAGTTTCGCGTCCGCGCCATCGCCGGCACGCATGTCGTCCTGATGGCCCTCGATATGGATGCGGCGACCCGGCAGGGCCTGCGCGGGTTTGCCATCAAGCGCGGCCTCCAGGGCCAAGCCCAGGAATGGCTCCGGGGTATCAAGTATTTCAGCGCCACCGTTGCCGATCCGAAGCCGGAGGACGATTATTCATCGCGCGAGCAACCGTTCCAGAGCTTTCTCTGGTCCGACTACCGCGCCACCCCCGGCACAACCTACGACTTTACGATCGTCGCGCTGTACGGCGATCCGAAGGCGCTGGAGCCGCGTCATACGCTGACCTTCTCCATCAAGACGGAGCCGAACGACGATCCGCTGCACGGCGTCTGGTTCAACCGCGGCATCATCGCCAGCCACGCCTTCGAAACGGAATTTCACAATCAGCCGCTGACCGACGCAATGACCAATAATGTCAGCGTCGACGGCAAACTCCTCGATCGCGAAGTGCAATGGCTGTCGCGCGGCCTGGTCGAAGCCTGCTTGAAATTCATCAACGGCAGCAAGGCGGGCGAAGGCCTGCGCGTCTGCGCCTACGAGTTCACCTACCCGCCGATCCTACAGGCGCTCAAGCGCGCACTCGATCGCGGCGTCGACGTGCGCATCGTCTATCACGACAGCAAAAAGGACAAGGACGCCAATCGGGCGGCGATCGCCGCGGCCGGCTTGCCGCAAACCAGCCGGATCGAGGGGGTCCAAACCCAGATCATTTTTCAACGCACGCGAACGGCCATTCCGCACAACAAATTCATCGTCAAGCTGTCCGGCGCCACTGCAACTCAGGTCTGGACCGGTTCGACCAATTTCACCGATACCGGTTTTCTCGGGCAAACCAATGTCGGCCATCTCGTCACCGACACGACGCTGGCGAAGACCTATTTCGCCTACTGGACGGAACTGTCATCCGATCCCGTGCACAGCGAAGCGCTGAGCAAGGCCATCGCGCTGACGCCCAATCCGCCGAACGCCATCGAAAAATCGTCGACCGTTGCGTTCTACTCGCCGCGCGCCGCCGAGAACATGCTCGATTGGTACGCGCAACGCATCGCCAACGCATCGGGCTTGGCGATGATGACGATTCCGTTCAATGTCGCGAACCAAATCCTCGCCGGGCTCGACAAGCCGGGCGACGCCTTGCGCCTGGTGGTGCTGGAGGACGTTCCCAGCCCCACCGTCACGGCCGCCGAGAAACGCAATCGCGGAAAGCTCGCCTTTTCGAATGGCGCCATCCTCGGCAAGTCTTTCGTCAAATTCAAATCGTCGTTCGGCGGCGCCAAGGTCACACCGATCGTCAATTCCGACCTCGATAAATGGTTTGTCGATGAAGAGTTGGCGCGTCCGACCAATAGCGGCCACGTATTTTTCGTGCACGCCAAGGTGCTGCTGATCGATCCTTTGTCGGACGACCCGCTCGTTTGCTCAGGCTCGGCCAATTTTTCCAAGAACTCGCTCACCGCCAACGACGAGAACATGCTGCTGGTGCGTGGCAATACCCGCGTCGCCGATATCTACATGACCGAAATCGATCGGATTTTCCGGCATTTCTTCGCGCGCGACGTGATCAACAAGCAGGCGGCGGCCGGCCAACAGCAGAAATGGCGCGAGCTCGACACCACCGACGCGTGGATCGGAAACAACTTCAAGCCGGGAACCTACAAAAACAACCGACGGCTGCTGTTCTTCCCGACCGGCGCCCCGCGACCTTGGAGCGAGGCCGCGGCGCAGGACCCCGACCCGTTCGCGGACGAAGCGCAACGTGTCGCGCAGGTCCGCGCCGATCGTAACGCCAAGGCCAAGGCGCGCAAACAGTCCGCTGGCAAGAAACCCGCGGCAAAGAAGAAAGCGGCCAAGAAAAAACCCGCGGCAAAAAAGGCCAAGAAAAAGACCAAGAAAAAGACACCGGCCAAGAAAAAGGCCAAACGTCCGGCGCGCAAGACGAAAAAGCGGCGCTAGTTCCGGCGACACCGGGCGGCGAACGGCGCGCGCGCCGCGGTCGCCGCGGCTAACGCCCCGTCTTCACCCGCGTCCACAGCCGGTTGAGCAGGCGCTGCGATTTCTGGTCGCGCGCGTTCACGGTATAAAGTCGCTGCATGGTGGCGGCGTCGGGATAGACGTTGGGATCGTCGAGCACCGCCTTGTCGATGAATTTCTGGCTGGCGATGTTGCCGTTGGCGTAGGCCACCAGATTGCTGTTCCTGGCCGCGACTTCGGGCTTGAGCAGGAAATCGATGAAGGCGTGCGCCTCGGCGACGTGGGCGGCATCCTTGGGGATGGCGAGATTGTCGAAGAACATCTGCGCGCCCTGCTTCGGGATCGCGTAACCGATCTCGACGCCGCCCTTCGCCTCGGCGGCGCGTTTCTGCGCCTGCTTGATGTCGCCCGACCAGCCGACCACGAAGCATATCTCCCCGCCGGCCAGCGCGTTGAGATATTCCGATGAATGGAATTTACGCACAAGGGGCCGCACTTTCAGCAGCAGATCGGTGGCGCGTTGCAGGTCCTTCTCGTCGGTCGAATTCGGATTGAGCCCGAGATAATGCAGCGCCGCCGGCATGATGTCGTCGACGGAATCCAGCATATGCACGCCGCAGTCCTTGAACTTGGCGAGATTGTCCGGTTTGAACACGTTGTCCCAGCTGTCGATCTTGCCCTGCGGTCCAAGCCGTTCGCGCATCGCCTTGATGTTGTAGCCGATGCCGGTGGTGCCCCACATGTAATTGACCGCGTATTGATTACCCCGATCGTAGGCCGAGAGCCGCCTGGCAATGTCCGGCCACACATTGACGAGATTATTCAGTTTGCTCTTGTCTAGCTTCTGGAACACGCCGGCCTTGATCTGGCGTTCGAGGAAATAGGCGCTCGGCACCACGATGTCATAGCCTGACTTGCCGGCGAGCAGTTTGGTCTCCAGCGTCTCGTTGGCATCGAAGGTGTCGTACTGCACCTTGATACCGGTCTGCTTGGTGAAGTCTTCCAGCACCTGTGGATCGATATAATCCGACCAGTTGTAGACATTGACCACGCGCTGCTGCGCGGCAGCGATGCCAAGGCCGGCGGCGCCCATAACCAGAGTCAGAGCGGCGATCGCAGTGACGCGGCGCATGATGTGACCTCGGACGATCGATTCAGGTTTTGGTCGGAAGGCCGGCGGCTTTCCAGGCGAGCAGGCCGCCCGCGAGATGATGGGTGTAGGGATAGCCGGCATCCTGGGCGGCCACCGAGGCGGTGATCGAGCGGCGCCCCGAGCGGCAGGCGAACACCACCTGCCGCCCTTTTGGATCGGGAATGGCGGCTGGATCGAAACTCGACAGCGGCACGATCACCGCATCCGGATAGCGTTCCAGCGCGGTCTCGTTGGGCTCACGCACGTCGACCAGCAGCATGCGGCCCTCGCGCAAGCCGGCGGCGACTTCCGCGACGGTCAGGTTAGTGACTTCGCCGGCACGCGGCATTTCATCGGCCATGACGCAACTCTCCTCCCCAACCATTATTTTCTAGCCGGAAACGCAGCGCTGCGCACTAGCTTTTGAATTAAACCGTCACCTGCGTGCCGACCTCGACCACCCGCCCGGTCGGAATTTGGAAATAGTCGGTGGCGTCGTTGGCGGCGCGCGTAAGCCCGATGAACAGGCGGTCCTGCCAGCGCGGCATGCCGGAATGGGCGGCCGGCTTGAGCGAACGGCGCGACAGGAAGAACGACGTCGCCATGATGTCGAACTGCCAGCCGAGCTTGCGTGCGATGGCCAGCGCCTTTGGCACGTTCGGTGTCTCCATGAAACCGAAGCGCAGCACCACGCGCGAGAAGGTCTTGCCCACCGGCTCGATGCGAACCCGCTCGGCCGGATCGACCCTTGGCATGTCGGCGGTTTCGACGGTGAGGATGACGTTCTTCTCGTGCAGCACCTTATAGTGCTTGAGACTGTGCAACAGCGCGGTCGGCGCGCTCGCCGGATCGCTGGTGAGGAACACCGCGGTGCCCGGCACGCGCTGCGGCGGTTTCTTTTCCAGGCTCGCCACCAGGGATTCGAGCGGCGTTTCCAGGCGGCGGGTTTTTTCGAACAGCAGTCGCGAGCCGCGGCGCCAAGTATACATCACCAACATCACCAAGGCGCCCAAAGCCAACGGCATCCAGCCGCCCTCCACGATCTTGAGCAGGTTGGCGGCGAGGAAGGTGAGATCGATGAACAGGAACGGCAGCATCAGCGCCAGCACCCCAAGCAGCGGCCAGCGCCAGACCCGGCGTATCACGATGATGGCCATCATGGCGGTGACCACCATGGTGCCGGTGACCGCGATGCCGTAGGCGGAAGCGAGCGCGCTCGACGAGCGGAACAGCGCCACCAGCAGAAGCACGCCGACCAGCAGCAACGTGTTGACGCGCGGCATGAAGATCTGCCCGAACAGCGACTCCGAGGTGTGGCGGATTTCCAGGCGCGGCAGCAGGCCGAGCTGGATCGCCTGCCGGGTGAGCGAATAGGCGCCGGTGATCACCGCCTGGCTTGCGATCACGGTGGCGGCGGTGGCGAGGATCACCATCGGCGGCAGCGTCCAGTCCGGATACAGCAGGAAGAGTGTGTTCTCGATCGACTTCGGGTTGGCCAGCACCAGCGCGCCCTGCCCGAGATAATTGATCAGCAGCGCCGGCAGCACCACCACCAGCCAGGCAAAGCGGATCGGACCGCTGCCAAAATGGCCGAGATCGGCATAGAGCGCTTCAGCGCCGGTCACCACCAGGAACACGGCGCCGAGGGTGTAGAATCCGATCAGGCCGTGGTGCAGCAGAAAGTTCACCCCGTGATACGGATTGAAGGCCAGCAGCACCGTCCAGTTTTGTCCGATGTGCCAGAGCCCGGCGATGGTAATGGCTGCGAACCAAACCAGCGTGATCGGACCGAAGAAGGCGGCAACCTTGGCGGTGGCATCCTGAAACGGCTTGGAGGACCCCTGCCCTTCTTTATAAATACCGCGCACCAAATTGGGCATGAGCTGATGACGGCCCCAGGCTTTTTCGAGAGCGAGGCTCATTTCCCCGATAGTTGCGCCATTGCGCGCGGCCGCAATGCTTGCTTCG
>JACQDO010000014.1 GCA_016201085.1 Hyphomicrobiales bacterium
GGCGACGACCGCATGTTCATCGAGAAGTTCATCACCGATCCGCGCCACGTCGAGATTCAGGTGCTGGGCGACAAGCACGGCAACGTCATCTATCTGGGCGAGCGCGAATGCTCGATCCAGCGCCGCAATCAGAAAGTGGTCGAGGAGGCGCCGAGCCCGCTGCTTGACGCCGCCACGCGCAAGAAAATGGGCGAGCAGGCGGTAGCGCTCGCCAAAGCCGTCGGCTACGACAGCGCCGGCACGGTGGAATTCGTCGCGGGGCAGGACAAGAGTTTCTATTTCCTCGAGATGAACACGCGGTTGCAGGTCGAGCATCCGGTGACCGAACTGGTCACCGGCATCGATCTGGTCGAGCAGATGATCCGCAGCGCCGCCGGCGAAAAACTATCGATCAAGCAGAGCGACGTGAAGCTTTCCGGATGGGCGGTGGAGACCCGCGTCTATGCCGAGGACCCGTACCGCAATTTCCTGCCCTCGACCGGCCGGCTGACGCGCTACCGCCCGCCGGCGGAGCAAAGCAGCAACGGCGTCACCGTGCGCAACGACACCGGCGTCTACGAGGGCGGCGAGATTTCGCTCTATTACGATCCGATGATCGCCAAGCTGGTGACGCATGCGCCCAGCCGCGAACAGGCGATCGAGGCGCAGGCCGACGCGCTCGATGCCTTCGTCATCGACGGCATCCGCCACAACATCCCGTTCCTGGCGGCGGTGATGGCGCATAAGCGCTGGCGCGAAGGCCGACTGTCGACCGGCTTCATCGCCGAGGAATTTCCCGACGGCTTCCACCCGCATGCGCCGGAGGGCGAGCAGGCGCAAGTGCTGGCCGCGGTCGCGGCGGCCATCGACCATGTGCTGGGCGAACGCAAGCGGCGGATTTCCGGGCAGATGAACGGCCACACGGTCACGCGCGAGAGCCAGCGCGCGGTCTGGCTCGGCACGCACGAACATAGACTCGAGGTCAAGCGCGAGAACGGCGCCATCGCGGTGCGTTTCGCCAAAGGCAAGGCGCGGCAGTTGCGCTCCGACTGGCAGCCGGGCGAGCCGATCTGGAACGGCAGTATCGACGGCCATGTTGTGGCGGTGCAGGTGCGCACTTTGCCGAACGGCTTCGCGCTCGCCTATCGCGGCGTCGAGACCAAGGCCTATGTCTACACCGAGCGCGAAGCCGCCTATGCGCGGCTGATGCCGGTCAAGCAGGCGGCCGACAGCCTCAAGCACATCGTGTGTCCGATGCCGGGGCTGGTCGTCTCCATCGCGGTCACCGAAGGCCAGGAGGTCAAGGCCGGCGAGACCGTGGCGGTGGTGGAGGCGATGAAGATGGAAAACGTGCTGCGCGCCGAGATCGACGGCACCGTCAAAAAGATCAACGCCAAGCCCGGCGACAGCCTGGCGGTCGATGCGGTAATCTTGGAATTCGCCTAGCCCGACGCGGAGCGACGCAATTCAATCCGAATGCGGTAGCGAGGATGGCCGCAGTACTTTGTTCACGGACAACCTGTCGCGCAAAATACTCGCTGCAAGCATCCCGAGCAGCATGGCGACGACAAACAGCAAGACCTTCGGTTGCAAAGTCACCAGATCGGTGAGCGCCGGACCCGGGCAGATCCCGGCCAGGCCCCAGCCGAGGCCAAACAGCGCGGCGCCGCCGACCAGCGGCAGGTCGATCTGCCGCTGCGTCGGCAGGTTGAATTGGTCGCCGCGTAGCGGGGCGCCACGGCGGAAGACCAGTTTGTAGCCCAATGCCGTCACGGCGAGGCCACCGGCCATCACAAAGATCAAGGTCGGATCCCAGTTGCCGGCGATATCCAGGAAATTGAGAACGCGCGCCGGGTTGACCATATCGGAGACCGTCAGTCCGGCGCCGAATATGATTCCAGCCATGATTGAGAAAATGATGGGCATGCCGGCGGCCTACAGCACGTGGCGGATGACAAAGACGGTCGCCGCCGCGGCGGCGATGAAAGTGGCTGTGGCCACCAGCGAGCGCTGTGAGAATCGGGCCAGGCCGCAAATCCCGTGGCCGCTGGTGCAGCCCGACCCGAAGGTCGATCCGACGCCGACGATGAAACCGGCAACGATCGTCGTCGGCACGGACGCCGGAAAACTGATACCGCTCCAATCCTTCAGGCCGGCCGCCGTCACCAACAATGCGCCCAGTGGCAATCCCAGCATGAACGCCAACCGCCATGACCTGCCGGACGCGTCGCTGGCAGTCATGGCATTGAGGGCGATGCCGCACACGCCGGCGATGCGCCCGATGCCGAGCATCAGCATGACCGCGGCGAGGCCGATCAAAGCTCCGCCACCGAGTCCCGTAAGGGGCGCGAAATTTGTCATGCCGTTCGGATCCCATAAGCCAATGCCGGGCAATTTCTCGATTCGTTTGACCTCGGCGGCCAGCCTCGTTTAGCACAGGCCGGCTTCACGGTGCAAAAACGGCGGCGCTTTAACTAGGCGATCCTGGAATTCGAATAGCTAGGACCCGAGCCGGGCGAGTTCGAAGCGGGCGAAGCCGCGTTCGGGCGCGCCGGGCGCGGTGCTGAAGTCGGCCAGCGCCGCGTCGTCGTCGCCCTTGGCGAGCCACATCAGGCCGCGGTCGTAAACCGCCGCCGCCGACTGCGGCGCCACGCGGATCGCTTCGTTGTAATAGGCCAGCGCCTCGTCGTTGCGGCCGGCGCGGTAGTGGCAGATGCCGCGCAGCACGCGCGCTTTCGCCATGCTCGGGTCGCGATTGAGGAGCAGATTGAGCTTCTCGATCGCGCCGGTGCAATCGCCCTTCTTTTGTAGCTCGGCCGCCTGGTCATAGATGCCGTCGGTGGGGGTGACCGCTCTTCATCGATCGGGCATCATCGGCGCCGGGATGACGCTCTACTTCGCCTACGGCTCCAACATGCAGCGCGCCGCCATGCAGCGGCGCTGTCCGGGCGCGCAGGCGATCGGACCCGCGAGGCTTGCGGGCTATCGTTTCTTTGTCGGCATCGACGGCTGGGGCTCGGTAAAGCCTGCGGCGGGCGGCGTCGTGCATGGCGTGCTGTGGCGACTCACCCCGCGCGATATCGCGGCGTTGCATGCCTACGAGCTGCTGCATGCCGGCCTTTACGAGGTGCGCCACTTGCCGGTGCGCGGCAACACGCGGTTGATGCGGGCGATGCTCTATCTACTGCGCCGGCGCGCAACCGGACGGCCGAAACCGGGTTATGTCGAGATGATCGCCGCCGCCGCCAGCGACTGGAATTTGCCGGAATGCTATATACGCTCGGTCGAACGCATGAGCACGTCGCGTTGGGTAGGCAGCCGCGTGCTCGAAGCCGGAGAGCTGGCATGAGCGGATGCGGAGAATTGACATGACCGTCATCCGCCATGTGATTGTGCGTGGCCGCGTGCAGGGCGTCGGCTTCCGCGCCTTTGTCGAGCGCGAGGCGCTCAGACGCAGGCTCGATGGCTGGGTGCGCAATCGTCGCGACGGTTCGGTCGAGGCGCTGTTCGCCGGTCCGCCCGCCGTCGTCGCCGAGATGATCGAGGTCTGCCGGCGCGGCCCGTTTGCGGCGCGCGTCGATGCGCTCGATCAGCGCGAGGGCAGTGCCGACGAGCTCAAGCTGCGGCTGCCGGGGCGATCGTTTTCCGAATTGCCGACCGCCTGATCTACTGTGGCCCCGAACAGCGCCGCGAATTCCCGCCGCAGCACGCCGTCCACCTCCGCCATCGACACCGGAATGCCGAGATCGGTGAGGCTGGTGACGCCGTAGCGTTGCTCGCTCACGCCGCACGGCACGATGCCGGCGAAATGCGTGAGCTCCGGTTCGACATTGAGCGCCATGCCGTGCAGCGTCACCCAATGCTTCACGCGGATGCCGATGGCGGCGATCTTGTCCTCAAAACCTTCGCCCTTGTCGGGACGGCGCACCCAGACGCCGATGCGGTCCTCGCGCCGCTCGCCGCGCACGTTGAACGCGGCCAGCGTGCGGATGATCCATTCCTCCAGCGTGGCGACGAAACGGCGCACGTCCGGCCCGCGCCGCGTGAGGTCGAGCATGACGTAGGCCACGCGCTGGCCGGGCCCGTGATAGGTCAGTTGTCCGCCGCGGCCGGCTTCAAACACCGGAAAGCGCGCGTCGATCAGGTCCCGCATATCGGCGCTGGTGCCGGCGGTGTAGAGCGGGGGGTGTTCGATGAGCCAGACCAGCTCGGGCGCGTGCCCTCCGGCGATGGCGGCGGCGCGCGCGTCCATGAATGCCAACGCGTCTTCATAGCCGACCGGCGCCGCGCTCACGCGCCACTCGACCGGCGCCAAACCGGCCGGCGCTGCGAGCCCGACAGTCAATTCGTTGCGCATGTTAACCACTCGTTCACCATACCATGGTGACCTGAAGAGCGCCCCCAATCACGCCGGGCGCGAACCAGGAAAGTGGGTCCCTTGAGCACATTCGACAAGGTTGCCGTCGATATCACCGTGGTGCTGGGCACCACCACCATGCCGATCCACCAGGTGCTCCGCCTCGGCCGCGGCGCCATCATCGAGCTGGATTCCACCGAGGAGGACGCCGTCAAAATCCTCGCCAACAACCTGCCGGTGGCCCAGGGCACCGTGGCGGTCAATGGCAACCGCATCGCCGTCCACGTCGAAGAACTGCTGCAGCGCCCGCCGGATATGCGCTGAGCCACCCCTAAATACCGGACTTTTCCGCGATTATCCGTGGCCCTTGTGGCTGCCAACCCTATTTGTTACATGGTCCGCCACCTCGGGACGCGCGGTTTTTCAAGGACTTCGCGTCCTTTCCCAACATGATCCCGAAAAGCCTGTCCTCGGGCTTGACCCGGGGATGAGAACCGGTTTTCGGATAAGATCATGCTTGGAATGACAAATGCGGCCGTGGCGGAATTGGTAGACGCACTAGCTTGAGGTGCTAGCGGGGCAACCCGTGGAGGTTCGAGTCCTCTCGGCCGCACCAGCCTTCGCTCTTCGAGCTTCGGCTGGCAAGCCAGTCCAACAATCTTACGCGCTGACGCGCTTCGGCTGCAGCCCGATCAGCGCCGAAATCCAGCGCCAGCCCGGGCCTAGTCCTGCTCGGCGGTCTGCGCTTTGCGCTTTTTCTTGGCGACAAGGGCTTCGATCTCCGCCTCGCGCTCAAGGCGCGCCAGCCGCTTACGGTGGCGCGTCATCCTGCTCTCATGCTTGCCGTGGTTGAACGCATAGCGTTTGCCGCGATGCGACTGCCTGCTTTCCTTTTCGCGCTCGCCGCGGGCAAGCCGTTTGGAGCTGGGCCGGTACGGCGTCGACTTGTCGGTCTTGTCAGCGCCGGTCTTGACCAGGCGTGGCCAGCCGCCGGCGTTGTTGGCAAGCGACGGCGCCGGCAATTCGGGCACCGATTTCGGCCGTACGCCGGTGGGCACCGCCTGCACGATGCGATAGCCGTTCTCCTTCAACTCCCTGAGCAGCGCCGGCAGCGCCAGTGCGGTGGCCGGATGAATGTCGTGCAGCAGCAGCACGCCGCGGTGGTCGCGCGCCTCGATCCGGCGCATCGCCTTGCGCACAATCTGTTCCGGGGTCACGCTCTTGAACCAGTCGTCGGCGACCTCGTCGGCACTCCATACCGCCAGCGATTGCGAGGCGAGATAGTTTTCCACCTGACTGCTGCGCAGCAGTCCCGGGATGCGGAAGAACGGCGCCACCGCGCGCGCGTCGCCGACCGCGGCCTTGACCGAGGCGATGCCGCCGTCGACCTCGCTCTCGATGCGCGGCAAGGCCATCTGATCGAAGGTGAGGGGGTGGTTCTGGCTATGCGTGCCGATGACGTGGCCGGCGTTATAAATGCGGCGGACCGCGTCGGGATAGGCGCGGGCCATTTGCCCGACCAGGAAATAAGTGGCCTTCACGCATTCGAACGCCAGCGTTTCGAGAATACGGTCGGTATAGGGCGGCAGCGGGCCGTCGTCGAACGTGATGACGACCTCGTGGTCGTTGAGCGGCAAGGTATTGCGATACTGCATTTTGCCGATACGCGGCAGCGCCGACGGATCCACGTCGACGGTGCGGCTGGTGCCGATGGCGTGCGGGTTGCCCGGGCATGTCGCGGCGATGGCGGGCGCAAGGCCAGCAACCATGCCGCAAAACACCAACGCAACAATACGCAACACAAACGCAACAAAACGCATCGAACTCCCCAAACCCCAATAGAGCGCCTTGCCGGCACCCCCGAATTGGAGTGGTTCCGCGAGCCTATGAAGTTCAATTTTAACGGAAAATTAACGATTATGTCCGCGCCGGCAGGCTGGTTTTGGCGGATTTCAGCGGGACTGCGGCAAAAAGGGGACAATTCTAATTCAAAATGCCTCGGCTTGCGGCCGGCACCACATGCACGATGCGATATCCCCGCCGTTTCAGCTCGCGCAGGAAGGCGGGCAGCATTCGGGCGGTCTGTGCCTTGGTGTCGTGGAAAAGCACGATGCCGCGGCCGGCCCGCTCGATACGGGCCAGGATCAGGCTCAATTCCTGCTCGGGGCTCATCGGGTCCCAGTCGCTGGCCCAGACGTCGGCGCCGAACACCACCAGGCCGCGCTGGCGCAGGCGCTCGAGCAGCGCCCGGTTGGCGGCAAAGCCGGGAAAGCGGAAGAACGGCGTAGTCGGACCGTCGTGCGGCTTGCCGTAGAGCGCGATCTCGTCGGCCGCGATGCCGCGATCGATCTCGGCCTCCGCCTTGGCGAGCGACATGCGGTCGAGCAGCGGGTGGGCAAACGTGTGATGGCCGATGCTATGGCCCTCGGCCAGGGCGCGCCGGGCCAGCGCCGGCTGCGCCTTCGCATTCCTGCCGAGCAGGAAAAAGGTGGCGCGCACGCATTCGTGCTTGAGGGCATCGAGCACTTTCGACGTGGTGCCGGGCCAGGGGCCGTCGTCGAAGGTGAGCACCAGCTCCTTGCGTGCCAGCGGCAAGGTGTCCGGGAAATGCTTGCGGCCGACCTGCGGCGTACTCCCGGCATCGACCGCGAGCACCCGTTCGGTGCCAAGAGCCTGAGGATTGCCTGGGCACGTCTGCGCCCTGGCGGCGAATGGAACCATGGCCGCAGCGAGGGCAAGTGCAAGGGCGATCGCGGTCATGCGGCGCATCGGGCGCTACTATAGTCCAAGCCGATCATACTTTTTTCACCTTGTTTGCTGACCGCGAATTAATACTGAATCTGTAGGCCTAGAGGGCGAAAACCGCAGCGTAGCGCGGGGAGTTTCCTTTGGGCGGCGAGGCCACTATCGGTGCGACGGGCGCAAGCCCTGGCCGCTCGCTGTTCACATGGGTGAAGCGGCGACGTCGCCACGGCGCACCCGCCGACGCCTCGCGCACGCGGCGCATGTTCGCCGCTTCCCGGCTGATCGTCGTGCTCGCGGTCCTTGCCTTGACCGCGACCTTGCTGAGCGCCGGCATCGGCTACGTCCTGGCGCGCCAGAGCGACGAGCGGTTGTGGGTGGAGCAGCGCCAATCGCTGCGCAATGCCATTTCCGAATTCCGCGCGCTGTTCGGTCATTCCGACGAGGTCGATCCGCGTTTCGTTCGCATGGTCGAACAGTCCGCCGGTCTTAAAGACTTGAAATTCGAGACCGAACCGACCCTCGGCGAACGCGAGATGCAGCCGGTGATGGATGCGCATGGCCGCATCGCCGGTTTCTTCACCTGGCAGAAGACCAGCCCGATGGTGGGGGTTGTGGGCCGGCTGATGCCGCTCATCGTCGGCATCGCGGCCGTGCTGGTGAGCTTTGCCGGATTTTCATTGTGGCAATTGCGGCGCGCGCGCCACGCACTGACGGCGAGCGAGGAAATGGCCGCGCGCGCGGCCGACA
>JACQDO010000273.1 GCA_016201085.1 Hyphomicrobiales bacterium
CACCCATCAGCTCGGCTATTTCGACATCCTGCCGCTTTATGTGGTGCTGATGCTGGTGGCGCCGCTGATGATCGCCATCGACCGTCATGCGCCCAACCTGCTGCTGCCGGCGTCGGTGGCGCTCTATTTGGCGGTGCTGATATTCCGCCTCACGCTGCCGACCTGGCCGGTGTCGGGCACCTGGTTCTTCAATCCGCTGGCCTGGCAAATCGTGCTCGTGCTCGGTTTCGTGCTGGCAAGAGAGGATGCCGGCATCGGCGCGCTGCTACGCCGCCATATCGTCTGGCTGCGCATCGTGGCGCTGCCGATCGTAGTCCTCGCTACCCTGGCCATGCTGTTCGACCGGTTGTGGGACCCGACCAATGTGCCCGAACCGAAGCTGTTCTTCCTGCTCGACAAGGCCTACGCCACGCCGATTCGGCTGATTCAGTTCCTGTCGCTGATCGCGGTATTTTCGCTCGCCTTCCGCTATATCCGCCGGCTTGGCGATCTCGCCTATGCGCGCCGTGTCCTATCGCCGCTGATCGAAATGTTCGCTCTGCTCGGGCGCAATTCGCTCTATGTTTTCTGCGTCGGTTCGCTGCTCAGCCTGAGCGCGCAAGTGGTGCGTTTCGTCTATCGCGGCACTGTCGGCATCGACATCGTCGTGGTAGTTTTGGGTATCGTCATCATGGCGTTAACCGCATGGATTGCCGAATCGCGACAACGCGCACGACCTGCGCCATCGGCGCCGCGCTCCTGAGCGCGCTGATCGGTCTGGCGCAGGCGCGGGCGCAAACCCCGCCGGCGGCGGCTGCTGGCGCGCCCGGCGGCGCGGCGATGACCCTGTCGAAGGCCTGCGAGCCCGGCGCCGGTGCGACCGTCGACGAGTCGCCGCTGCCGAACGTGGCGGCGGCGCTCAAGCAGCAACGCAAGACGCTGCGCATTCTCGCCATGGGCGCGGCGCCCGGCCGCGTGAACGCGCGCGGCGGCGGCTATACCGAGGCGATCGAGGCTATGCTGGAACGCGCGCTCAAAGGCATCGACGTCATCATGATCAATCGCGGCGTCTCCGGCGAGCTTGCCGCCGGCGCCGCCGCCCGCATGAAGAACGAAGTGGCGCTGGCCGAACCCGATCTGGTGCTCTGGCAGGTCGGCACCAACGATGCGCTGGCCGATGTGCCGACCGATGAATTTATCCAGACCGTCAAGGAGCAGATCGGCTGGCTGAAAGCGCACAAAGTGGACGTGGTGCTGGTCGGCTTGCAATTCGCTTCGCGCATGCGGCGCGACGCGCATTACATCGACATTCGCGTATCGTTACGCCGGCTGGCGGCGCAGGAGAATGTCATCATCATCCGTCGCTTCGAGGCGATGCAATTGATCAGCCAGGCCGCCGGACCGGAGCCGGCGCTGGATGAGCTCGATCGCGACGAGGCCGGCTATAGCTGCCTGGCGCAATATGTGGCGCGCGCCATCACGCTCGGCCTGTTCGCCAAGAACATGCCGCCGCGCCCGGCGCCCTGATTTTTGTCCATCACGAACGGCTTGGCCATGATCGCTCCAATGATGTCATGCGGCTGGCACTGAAACTTCACCCGGATTCGTCTTGCAGCGCGGTGGACCGCATCGAGGTGGATGTCGTGCGCACGCGCCCCGCCGGTCTGCTGTTGCGCTATTGCGTGACCGGCACGATCGGCGCTCTGCGCCTGCCGGGCGTGACGACGCCCGCGCGCGCCGACGGGCTGTGGCGGCACACCTGCTTCGAGGCATTCGTTCGCGCGCTGCCGCAGGCCGCCTATCACGAGTTCAACTTCGCCCCCTCGACGCAATGGGCGGCCTACCGGTTCGGCGGTTATCGGACAGGCATGACCGTCGCCAGCGAGATCGGCGAGCCGGTTATCGACGTGCGTACAGACGCCGCGAGCTGCCGATTGCAAGCAGCCCTCACATTGGATGGGGTGGCGGGCTTGCCGAGCGCGGCGATCTGGCGGCTCGGGCTTGCGGCGGTGATCGAAGATACAAGCGGCGCACTATCGTATTGGGCGCTGGCGCATCCTGCGGGCCAGGCGGACTTTCATCATTCCGATTGCTTTGCGCACGAAATTTCAGCAGCGTGAGACACCATGAAATTCGGCATCGATCGGATACTGACTGAGCCCGCCTTGCGCGCGCCGCTGCAAGGCCGGCGCGTGGCGCTGCTGGCGCACCCGGCCTCGGTCACGCCGGACTTGACGCATTCGCTCGACGCGCTCGCCGCCTGCGGCGGCATCAAACTCACCGCCGCTTTCGGTCCGCAGCATGGCCTGCGCGGCGACAAGCAAGACAACATGATCGAATCGGCGACGTTCGACGATCCGCTGCACGGCATCCCGGTCTTCAGTCTCTATGGCGAGGTGCGGCGGCCGACCGCTGCGATGATGGATACGTTCGATGTCCTCCTCGTCGATCTGCAGGATCTGGGTTGCCGCATCTATACCTTCATCACGACGCTGCGTTACGTGCTGGAAGCGGCGGCCAAACACCGCAAAGCCGTGTGGGTGTTGGATCGCCCCAATCCGGCCGGCCGGCCAGTCGAAGGCCTGCGCCTGAAGGCCGGCTGGGAGAGCTTCGTCGGCGCCGGACCGTTGCCGATGCGGCACGGGCTGACCCTCGGCGAGCTGGGTTTGTGGTTCGTCAAAACGCACAAGCTCGACGTTGAATATGAACTGGTCGCGATGCAGGGCTGGCAGCCGGAGGCCGCGCCCGGTTACGGCTGGCCGCTGGGCAGCCGCACCTGGATCAATCCCAGTCCCAACGCGGCGAACTTGTGGATGGCGCGCGCCTATGCCGGCACGGTGCTGCTGGAAGGAACGAACCTGTCGGAGGGCCGCGGCACCACGCGGCCGCTCGAACTGTTCGGCGCGCCCGATATCGACGCCAGGCGCGTGCTCAAGGACATGCAGGCGCTGGCGCCGCACTGGCTGCGCGGCTGCCGCCTGCGAGATTGCTGGTTCGAGCCGACATTTCACAAACACGCCGGCAAACTTTGCCACGGCGTGCAGATTCACACCGAAGACGCCGGCTACGATCACCGGGCGTTCAAGCCTTGGCGCTTGCAGGCGCTGGCGTTCAAGGCGATCCGCCGTTTGTATCCGGACTATCCGTTGTGGCGCGATTTTGCTTACGAATACGAACACGGCAAGCTTGCCATCGACGTCATCAACGGCTCGCCATTGTTGCGCGAATGGGTGGACGATGCCGCGGCGACGCCGCACGATCTCGATGCGCTCGCCGTGGCGGACGAGCAGGCCTGGCTGAGCGAGCGCCAGGCCTATCTGCGCTATTGAGGGAGCGCGGAGGCACGGGCGCGGAACGCATCGGTAATGTGCCTTCCACATGGCATTGCCATCGGGGCGGGGGAGGGCGCGGGCCTTAGCCTGCCTGGCGGCAAATAAATGGCTTAATGGCGGGCCTTTAAGCATGCCGCCATGACCGGTCTTGTTTCCGCCCTCTGCCTCTTGCAATAAGCACCCAGGAAATCGAGGGCGACCCCTATGAAACTGCCGCGCGACATCGGACCGGTGCATTTCGTCGGCGTCGGCGGCATCGGCATGAGCGGCATCGCCGAGGTGCTGGCCAATCTCGGCTATACCGTCACCGGCTCGGACGTCGCCGACTCCGCCAACGTCAAGCGGCTGCGCGACAAGGGCATCAAGGTCAGCGTCGGCCACCGGGCCGAGAACATCGACGGCGCCGACGTCATCGTCGTCTCCACCGCCATCAAGCGCGACAATCCGGAGCTGGTCGCCGCCCGCGCCAAGCGGCTGCCGGTGGTGCGGCGCGCCGAGATGCTGGCCGAGCTGATGCGGCTGAAATCGTGCGTCGCCATTGCCGGCACCCACGGCAAGACCACCACCACCTCGCTGGTCGCCGCGCTGCTCGACGGCGGCGGGCTCGACCCCACCGTGATCAACGGCGGCATCATCAACGCCTACGGCACCAATGCGCGGCTGGGCGCCGGCGACTGGATGGTGGTGGAGGCCGACGAGTCGGACGGCACCTTCCTCAAGCTGCCGGCCGACATCGCCATTGTCACCAATGTCGACCCCGAGCATCTCGACCATTTTCATACCTTCGAGGCGGTGCAGGAGGCGTTCCGCGCCTTCGTCGAGAACATTCCGTTCTACGGCTTCGCGGTCATGTGCACCGATCATCCGGTGGTGCAGGTGCTGGTCGGCAAACTGGAAGACCGCCGCGTCATCACCTACGGCGAAAATCCGCAGGCCGACGTGCGGCTCGTCGATCTCGATCATAACAACGGTTCGTCGCGCTTCTCGGTGCTGTTCCGCGACCTGGACCGCGACGGCAGCCCGGACCTGTACGTTTGCAACGATTTCCATTCCCCTGACCGCGTCTGGCTCAACGATGGCCACGGCCATTTTCGCGCCGCGCCCCGCTTGGCGCTGCGGTGCACGAGCACGTTTGCAATGGGGGCGGACGTGGCGGACCTGGACCGCGATGGGCACGACGAGGTCTTTGTGTCGGACATGCTCGACCCGGACCACCGGCGGCGCATGCGGGAGGTGGGTGGGCAGGAGCCGGCCCAGGGTCGGCTTGGGCAGTACGATGACCGGCCGCAATACAATCGCAACACTCTCCAATATAACCGTGGCGATGGGACCTACGCGGAGATCGCCCAGTTCGCCGGGCTGGCGGCCTCGGGTTGGACGTGACTGCCCATTTTCCTGGACGTTGACTTGGATGGCTACGAAGACCTGCTGGTCACGACCGGCCATTGGTTTGACACGCAGGACCTGGACGCGGATGAGCGGATCGCCGCCATGGGCCCGTTTGCCCGCGGTCAGGTGGGCCGCAAGGTGCTGCTCTATCCGCCGTTGCCACTGCCGAAGAAGGCCTATCGCAACCGGGGCGACCTGACGTTCGAGGAAGCCAGCGATGCCTGGGGCTTCAACCAGGTCGGCATCTCCCAAGGGCTCGCCTTGGCGGATCTCGACAACGACGGCGACCTGGACCTGGCGGTGAACAACCTCAACGCTCCGGCGGGCATTTATCGCAACGACTCCCCCGCCCCGCGTGTGGCGGTGCGCCTCCGGGGGACGGCGCCGAATACGCAAGGCATCGGCGCGCGCATCCTGGTGATGGGCGGCCCGGCGGCGCAGAGTCAGGAGGTCATCGCCGGGGGGCACTATCTTTCCGGCTCCGAACCGCTGCGGGTGTTCGCCGCCGGCGCCCCAACCAAGGAGTTGACCATCGAGGTGCGCTGGCGGGATGGCCGGACCAACCGCGTTGACCACCTTGCGCCTGACCGCATCTACACAATCACCGAAGGTTCGTGGCCGCTCTCGACGCCCGCCCAAGCGGATCGCCCAGCACGCAGCGTGGGCGGACCCTGGTTCCAGGACGTATCGGCGCTGCTGGGCCACGTTCATCACGAGGACGCCTTCGACGATTTTGCCCGGCAGCCCTTGCTCCCGCGACGGCTCAGCCAGTTGGGGCCGGGCGTCTGCTGGAGCGACCTGGACGGCGATGGCCATGACGATCTGATCATTGGGAGCGGCAAGGGCGGCCGTCTCGCCGTTTTCCGGAACGACGGCCAGGGCGGCTTTGCGCGGGCCTCCTCGCCGCCGCTGGACCAACCCGCGGCTCGCGACCAGACCGGCCTGGTCATCTGGCCTGGCGTGGCGTTGCCGGCGCTGTTGATCGGCTCGGCCAATTACGAACCGGGGCTTGCGGACGGCCCCGCAGTCCGCCGCTGGACGTGGGGACAGCCGGCGCTGGACGACAGTCTCCCGGCGCTGCCTGCCAGCACCGGACCGCTGGCCGTGGCGGACTACGACGGCGACGGCTTCCTGGACTTGTTCGTCGGCGGACGGGTCGTGGCGGGGCGGTATCCCGAGCCAGCCGCTTCTTTCCTGTTCCGCCAAGTGGCCGGCGCGCTGCGGTTGGACGAGGAGAACTCGAAAGCCCTGGCCCGGATCGGTTTGGTCAGCGGCGCGGTGTTTAGCGATTTGGACGGGGACGGCGGCCCGGAACTGCTGCTGGCTTGCGAGTGGGGGCCGATTCACATCTTGCGCTGGCGGGACGCCCGATTTCGG
>JACQDO010000274.1 GCA_016201085.1 Hyphomicrobiales bacterium
ATCGCGCCTGGCCAGCAGCGGCGGCGCCAGATGGAATTCGAGGCGCAGCTCATCGCCGTCGAAAGTGGATCGCACCCGCTCGACAAAGGACGTGTCGCTGTAAATCCGCGCCACTTCGTATTCGTCCTTGTAGGCCATTAGCTTGAACAGATAACGCGCCACCGCTTCCGACAGCGCGCACTGGCCGGGCGCCTTCGTCGCTTCCGCCGCGCGCAATTTCTCGACCAAGACACGGTAGCGCTGCACATAACGCTCGTTCTGATAGGCGGTGAGATATGCGACGCGCCGTCCAACCGTCTCGCCGAAGGATTGCGACACTCGCAGCGAATCGTTTTCCGCCTGCGGCCGCGGCGCAATCAGCGCTTCCAGCGCCGCCGGATCGACCGCGGCGCGGCGGCCATAGCGGAACGCCGCGATATTCATCGCCACCGCCTCGCCGTTCATCTCGATCGCCTTCTCCACCGCCTCGGCCGACAGCGGCAACGCGCCGGTCTGATAGGCATAGCCGAGCATGAACATATTGGCGCCGATGGAATTGCCGAGCAGCGCGGTGGCGAGGCGACCGGCGTCGATAAAATGGCTACGCGCGGCGCTCGCCGCGCCGATAATGGCGCGCTTGAGCCGCTCGGTCGGCAGCGAATAGTCGGCATTGCGGGTGAAGTCGCCGGGCAGGAATTCGGCGGTGTTGACGATCACGCGCGTACTGCCCGGCTTGATCGCGCTCAGCACCTTCTTGGCACCGATCACCACGATGTCGCCGCCCAGCACCAGATCGGCGCTGCCGGCGGCGACGCGGATGGCGTGGATGTCGTCCGGCTTATTGGCGATGCGGATATGGCTGGAAACCGCGCCGCCCTTTTGCGCCAGCCCCGCCATGTCGATGACGCCGACGCCCTTGCCCTCCAGATGCGCGGCCATGCTGACAATGCCGCCAATGGTGACAATGCCGGTGCCGCCGATGCCGGTGACGATGATGCCGTAGGGGTGGTTGGTCTGCGGCAAAACGGGCAAAGGCAGCGCCGGCCAGCCGGCGGGTTCGGCAACACCCTCGCCGCGCTTGAGCTTGGCGCCATACACGGTGACGAAGGACGGACAGAAGCCCTTGAGGCAGGAATAATCCTTGTTGCAGCTCGACTGGTCGATGAAACGCTTGCGGCCCCATTCGGTCGGCAGCGGCTGCACCGAGACGCAATTCGATTTCACGCCGCAGTCGCCGCAGCCTTCGCACACCAGGTCGTTGATGAACACGCGCTTGTGCGGATCGGGGAAGGTGCCGCGCTTGCGGCGGCGGCGCTTCTCGGCGGCGCAGGTCTGGTCGTAAATGAGCACGCTGGTGCCGGGCACGTGGCTCAGCTCGCGCTGCACGGCGTCGAGATGATCGCGGTGATGCACGGTCAGCCTGGCCGGCCAGTCGGTGTCCTTGGGATATTTCCACGGCTCGTCGCTGACCACGACCACGCGCGACGCGCCTTCGGCGGCGACCTGGCGCGCGATCTGCGGCACGCTGAGCCCGCCATCATTGGCCTGGCCGCCGGTCATCGCCACCGCGTCGTTGAACAGGATCTTGTAGGTTATCTTCACGCCGCTGGCGATGGCGGCACGGATGGCGAGGTAGCCGGAGTGATTATAGGTGCCGTCACCCAGATTCTGGAACACGTGGTCGCGATTGGAGAATGGCGCTTCGCCGATCCAGTTGGCGCCCTCGCCGCCCATCTGGGTGTAGCCCAGCGTATCGCGATCCATCCACTGCGCCATGTAATGACAGCCGATGCCGGCATAGGCGCGGCTGCCCTCCGGCACGCGGGTCGAGGTGTTGTGTGGGCAGCCCGAGCAGAAATAGGGGATGCGCAGCGCCACGTCGGTGGCCTCGGCGAGCGCGCGCTGCGCCCCCTTTAGCCGCGCCACATTGGCCGCCAACTCCTCGTTGTCGCCGTAACGCAACAGCCGCTCGCCGATGCAGACCGCGATATCGTTGGGATCGAGCGCGCCCTTGACCGGGAACAGCCAGTTGCCCTGCTCGTCCTTCTTGCCGATGCACACCGGCTGATTGGCACTGCCGTAGAGTTCCTCGCGCACCTGCACTTCGATCAGCGAGCGCTTCTCCTCGACCACGATGATGAGATCGAGCCCCTGCGCGAACTCCGCGAGTTCCTGCCGGCCGATCGGCCACACGCAGGCGATCTTGAACAGACGGATGCCGAGATCGTTGCACCTGATCTCATCGAGCCCTAATTCGTCGAGCGCCTGGCGGACGTCGAGATAGGCCTTGCCGGTGGTGACAATGCCGATCTTCGCATTGCGACCGCCGGACGTGATGATGGTGTTGAGCCTGTTGGCGCGCACGAAGGCGAGCATGGCGTCGCGCTTGAAATCGTGCAGGCGCGCTTCCTGGCCGAGGAAGGTGTCGCGTAGCCGGATGTTCAGTCCGCCGTCGGGCATTTTGAAATCGGACGGCGTGATAATCTTGATACGATCCAAGCTGCCGTCGACCACGCCGGTCGACTCCACCGTCTCATGCATGCATTTGAGCGCGGTCCAGGTACCGGTGTAGCGCGACATCGCCCAGCCGTAGAGCGCGTAGTCGACGATCTCCTGCACGCCGGCCGGATTGAGGATCGGCATCATCACGTCGACGAAATGGAATTCCGACTGATGCGCGGTGGTGGAGGATTCGGCGGTGTGGTCGTCGCCCATCAGGGCGATCACGCCGCCATGCTTCGATGTGCCGGCGAGATTGGCGTGGCGGAACGCATCGCCGGTACGATCGACGCCCGGGCCCTTGCCGTACCACATGCCGAACACGCCATCGAACTTGCCCTCGCCGCGCAGCTCGGCCTGCTGCGTGCCCCACAGGGCGGTGGCGGCGAGATCCTCGTTCAGGCCGGTCTGGAACTTGATGTTGGCCTGGCTCAATTGCTGGCCGGCGCGTATGAATTGCTGATCGAGACCGCCGAGCGGCGAGCCGCGATAGCCGGTGACATAGCCGGCTGTATTCAATCCGGCCGCGCGGTCGCGCTCGCTTTGCATCAGACAGGCGCGAATCAAGGCCTGATAGCCGGTCACCAGCACATGCGACTGGGACAGGTCGTATTTGTCATCGAGACTGACGGGTCGAAGCGTCATGGCGGACCTTGGCAATGCGGCGGTATCGTAATGGCGCCCGTGCCTCACTCATATAGGCTCACGCGCACGGAGGCAAAGCCGGCGACGCGCAATAAAGCGTGACATTGCAAGGCCCTGCGGTCAATTTCGTTATCGGGGCACGGGGGAGAAGGAAATTTCAGCCGGGCCGCAATTGGCGCATTTTGGCGCAATGCAGCAGGCTGGGCAGTCTCGCGCCAACATGGGTAGTCAAATCCGGCGCGCCCTGTAAAAGGGACGGCCAGCCGGGTTCCGTTTGAATGTTGCAATCTCCCACACCGTCGATCGAAAGCCGTGAATCGTGGGTGGTCGCCTCGGTGGCGCTGCTCATCATGATGATGGCGTTCGGCGCCGCCTGGATCACCGCGGTCGCGCTCAAGGACATCGCCGCGGAAGTGGGCGGCACGCGCTCAATTCCCGCGCTCGCTTCGGCGCTCGCCTGGCTCGGCTCCGGCGCCGGCGGCATCGTCATGGGCCGCATCGCCGACAAGGTCGGCACGCGCTGGACCGTGCTATTCGGTGCGCTGATGATCGGCGCCGGCCTGACGCTGTCGACCTGGGGCCCGCCCTGGCCGCTGTGGATCGGCCACGGACTGTTCATCGGCCTGATCGGGCTCGGCGGCATCAACGCGCCGATGTACATCTATGTCAGCCGCTGGTTCGACCGTAGGCGCGGTTCGGCGCTGGCGCTGATCTCAAGCGGCAGCTATCTCGCCGGCGCCATGTGGCCGCCGGTGTTCGAGCGCGCCATCGCCGCCTTCGGCTGGCGGCAGACCATGCTGTGGTATGCGCTGGCCGAGATCGTCATCATCCTGCCGCTGGCGGCGATTTATTTCCGTCACCCGCCCGAGGTGGTTTATCCGGCGGTGGCGGCCGGCGCCGACAGCGGCAAAGCGCGCGTGCTCGGCCTGCCGCCCAACCTGGTTTTCGCAGCGATGTGCGCGGCCGCCGTCTTGTGCTGCATCCCGATGGCGATGCCGCAGGGCCACCTGGTCGCCTTCTGCAGCGACCTCGGCATCAGCCGCTCGATGGGCGCGTTGATGCTGTCGGTGCTGCTCGGCACCGCCTTCCTCAGCCGGCAAGTGTGGGGCGCGATCTCAGACCGCATCGGCGGTCTGGCTACCGTGCTGATCGGCTCGGTCTGGCAGGCGGGCGCGATGATCGCCTTCCTGTTCACGCAGAACGAAGCCGGCCTGTTCACAGTGGCGGCCGCTTTCGGGCTCGGCTTTTCCGGCATCATCCCGGCCTATGTGCTGGCGCTGCGCGAATTGTTCCCGGCGTCGGAAGCCTCCTGGCGCATTCCGACGCTGCTGCTGTGCAGCGGGCTGGGCATGGCCACCGGCGGCTGGCTCGCCGGGCTGCTCTACGACCATTACGGTTTTTACGCGCCGGCTTTCGCCGCCGGCGTCGGCGCCAATATTCTCAATATGCTGGTGATCGGCGCGCTGGTCGCGCGCCAGCGCATGCGCCTCGCGCCGGCCTAGGATTTCGGGCTGATGATGCGCACGCCGGCCAGGATGCCGAGCGCGATCAGCGCCGGGAAAATCACATACCATGTCTCCGCCGCCGCCAGCGCCGAGGTCGCGGCCCAGGCGATGGAGGAGAACGCTTCCGCGAAGGTCGCGATGCGCGAAGAGGTTTGCCGCCGGCGGAACTGGCTGCGCTTGGCCTGCGTGCGGAAGAATATCTGAATGAGCGTGGCGGCGGCCGACGCCAGCAGGATGCCGAGCGCCGCCACCATGGCGGCAAATAGCGAATCGAGCGCGAGCATGGTCACGATCGGCGCGAACACCAGCGCGATCATGCCGATCACCGCCTCGATCTTGGCCTGCAAGATGCGGCCGGCGGGGATGGGCGCGCTGGCGACCAGATCGGGCGCGTCCTCGCCCGAGATCGACAGCCAGGCCAGGCCACCGGCGAGTTGGCCTGCCGCCATCACGATCACCGGGATCAGCACGATGTAGGCGTCGCCGCCTTTGCGGAAGGTGACCCATAGCAGCAGAGCCGGTGGCAACAGATAGAGAATTTGCATCAGCGTCTGCGAAATCAGCCAGGGATCGCGCCGCAGCAGCGTCCATTCCTTCTGCCGCAGCACGCGCGCCGGCGAGCGGCGGCGGAAGCTGAGCCGCCAGCGGCGCTGGCGCACCACCGTGCTGGAGACGCCGGACGCGGCCAAGGCATGCTCGCCGAAGCGGCCGGAGAAAATCGCGATGGCAAGCGCCAGCAGAGCGAAGCCGAAGGCTACGACGGCGACCAGCGCCCGCCCGTCGCCGAGCACGGCGCGGGCCGGCCACCAGAACACGCTGGTGGTATCGGGCGCGCGCGCCAGCATCCATTCCGATTGTAGCGCGGTGAAGCGCGAGATACTGCCCGAGGAGAAGATCGCAGCGACCTGCAGTCCGATGACGAAGGCCGCGCCGATCACCGCCGCCACGATCTGCGCGATCAGCCGCGTGCGCTTGGCGCCGACCAGGCGAAACAGCGCGACGGTCAGCGCCAGGGCCGCCGCCGTCGCCACCGCGCCCATGGCGGCAACCACGCCATAGGCGTCGAGCCAGCGTAGGCCGCCGCGCATCGCCAGCACGTTGATGAAAGGCGCCGCCAGCAGCACGGCAATCATGATGGACGCGCCGGCGATGCGACCCATGCGCACCGCGAAAACTTTGCGCGCCGACACCGGCGAGGACAGGATCAGATCGAGATCCGAGCGCGCGTAGAAGGCGCGGGTGACCGCCTCCATCGCCTGCGACAGCAGCAGCGACCACGACAAGACCAGCGTGCCGGTGACGCCGACCAGCGTCGCCGTGTCGGAGGCGACCGTGGCATCGGCATAGCCGGCCACGATCCAATAGGCGAAGAAATGCATGAACACGGCAAAGACGGCGAAGGCAATGCCGACGGTGCGCACGCGGTGGCGCCGCCCCGCCGTCATCAGCGCCGACCAGTCGCGCCAGCCGAGCCGCAGCTCGTGGCCGGCGAGCCAGCTCAATGTCGCAGGGCTGCTCACGCGGCCTGCTCGGCGACCAATACGAGGAAGGTGTCTTCCAGGCTGCTGTTGCCCTTGCCCGTCTGACGGCGCAGCTCGTCGAGCGTGCCCTCGGCGATCAGGCGGCCGCCGGCGATGACGCCGATGCGATCGGCCATGCGCTCGGCGACTTCGAGGATATGCGTGGTCATGATGACGGTGCCGCCGGCGGCGACGCGCTCGCGCAACACGTTCTTGACCTGGCGCGCCGAGCCGGCATCCAGCCCGGTCAACGGCTCGTCGAGGATGATGAGCTTGGGGTCGTGCACCAATGCGCCGGCGAGCTCCACCTTCTGCCGCATGCCCTTAGAAAATCCCTCGCAGCGCTCGTGCGCGTGCGCCGCCATGCCCAGCCAGTCAATCAGCTCGCGCGCGCGCGCTTCCGCCACGGCCGCTTCGATGCGCCACAGCCCGGCGACGAATTCGAGATATTCGAACGGCGTCAGCTTGTCGTAGATCATCGGCTCGTCGGACAGCCAGGCGGTGATCTGCTTGGCCGCAACAGGATCGGCGAGCGCGTCGATGCCGTCGATCGCGATCGTGCCGGCATCGGGGCGCAGCAGGCCGGCCACCATGCGCAGCGTGGTCGTCTTGCCGGCGCCATTGGGCCCGACCAGCGCATAGAATTCGCCGCCGTAGACGGTGAGATCGAGCGCATCGACGGCGGGTCGATCGAAGCGCTTGCTCAGTCCGCGCAGCGCCAGCGCGATGGGTCGCTCAATGCGTGAATGCATCCCCGCTCTCTACAAGAGAGTGGTTTCGGCCGCGTAAACCGCGCCGGTTATGCTTTCGAAGAGGTTAAGCTTTTTTGCGCGTGATCTGATCCGAAAACCGGTTCCCACTTTTCGGGATCACGCGCGCGGCACCATCTTAAACATCGCCTCGCCATACATAGAGCGGGCATCCGCCAGCAGCGGCGCCACGGCGTCGACAAAGGCGGCATGTTCCCGCGCGCTCAGCTCCACGATCTCGCAGCCGGCCTCTTCGATCGCATTGCGCGAGGCTTCGTGCTCCTCGACCGCGAGCCGGCGCTGGAACGCCACCGCCTCGGTTACCGCCGCCTGCATGGCGCGCTTGAGATCGTCCGGCCAGGCATCGAACGAAGCGCGGTGCAGGAAGATCGGCCGCGAAATATAGAAATGCGACGTGAGCGTGTGAAATTTGTGGAACTTGTGCACGCCGTAGGTGACGGTGTTGGCGAGCGGATTTTCCTGCGCGTCGAGCGTGCCGGCCTTGATCATGGCGATGGCTTCGGTCAGGTCCATGCGCATGGCCACCGCGCCCAGCAGCTCGAAAGTACGGCGCTGGATGTCGCTCGGCAGCACTCTGATTTTCATGTCCTTCAGATCGGCCGGCACATGTACCGGCCGCAGCCGGTTGGAGATGTGGCGGAAGCCGTTCTCGAACCAGCCGAGGATGCGGTAGCCGATGCGCTCCTCGGTTTTCGCCGCGAGATGCCGCCCAAGCGCACCGTCCATGGCGCCGCGCGCCTGCGCGTTGTTGGCGAACAGGAACGGCAGATCGACGAAGCCCAGTTCCGGCACGCGGTCGGTCAGATAGCTGGATGACTGGTAGCCGAGCGTCATCTCGCCGTTCTCGACCAAAGTGAGAATGTCCTCGGCCTTGTAGCCGTGGTCCATGATGTTGAAGACGTAGTCGATGGCGACGCCGTCGCCGAACTGCGCCTGCAATTTGTCACCGATGAATTTCAACGATTTGCTGAAGCCGGTGCTGGGCGGGCCGTAGCCGCCCATGCGGATCTTGATTGGTGCTGCCATGAGTTCTCTATATCGGCGCCGCGCCATCTGGCCAAGCAAAACCGATATGCTAGGCTTGCGGCAAAATGGGAGGACATCATGAGCTCACCCAAGCTGGCGACCTCGCGCGACGAATCCCACCATGGATTTTCACCGGCTGAATATCAGGCCCGCGTCGATCTCGCCGCCGTCTATCGCCTGATCGCGCATTACGGCTGGGACGACGTCATCTACAACCACTCCTCGATGCGGGTGCCGGGCGAGCCGCGCATGTTGCTCATGAAGAAGCACGACCTGCTCTACACCGAGGTGACCGCGTCCAATCTGGTCAAGGTCAACATGGACCAGGACCTCGACGAGAAATCCGGCGTCAACCGCCCCGGCTTCACGCTGCATGGCGGCGTGCTGGCGGCGCGGCCGGACGTGAACTGCGCCGTGCATGTGCACACCAATAACGGCATGGCGATCGGCGCGCTGCAAGGTGGCCTGCGCATGGTGTCGCAGGCGGCGATCCGTTTCTATAAGCGCATCGGCTATCACGCCTATGAGGGCATCACCGAGGATTTCGCCGAGCGCGAGCGCATTAACAAAGATCTCGGCGGCAACCGCGCCATGATCATGAACCATCACGGGCTGCTCACGGTCGGCAAGACGGCGCGCGAGGCCTTTGTGCTGATGAAGGCGCTGCTCGACGCCATCGACATCCAGATGAAACTGGCGGCGACTAAGGGCGAGGTGGTCGAGATCGCCCCCGACATCTGCGCCAAGACCGCCGAGCAATACGAACACCACGACGCCGGCCGCGGCAGCCACGACTGGGCGGCCTATTTGCGCATGCTCGACAATATCGACACCAACTATCGGAATTAGTCAGTGCCCCTTACCAACCGCATGCAGGAGCGCCTCAAGCGCGGCGAGGTGGCGCTGTGCATGGCGACAAGGCTGGCGCGCACCGCCGACATCGCCATGATCGCGGACGCCTGCGGCTTCGATGCGCTGTTCATCGACATGGAGCACAGCACGATCGCGCTCGACGCGGCGGCGCAGATTTGCGTGGCGGCGCTGCCGGTCGGCGTGACGCCGCTGGTGCGCATCGCCGGGCACAATTTCGAGGACGCCACGCGGCTGCTCGACGCCGGCGCGCTCGGCATTATCTGTCCGAAGGTGAGCACGTCGGCAGAGGCGCAAGCTTTCGCGCGCGCCTGCCGGTTTCCGCCGCTCGGCGAGCGCTCGGTCGGCGGCGCCGGCCCGCTGCAAGGCTATCGCGCGACGCCGCTCGGCGAGGTCAACGTGCAGGGCGATACCGCGACGCTGATGATCGCCATGCTGGAAACTCCGGAGGGCATCGCCAATGCCGACGCGATTGCCGCCGTGCCCGGCATCGACGTGCTGCTGATCGGCTCCAACGACCTGTGCACCGCGCTCGGGATTCCCGGCGAGCTGAAGCATCCGAAATTACGCGCCGCCTACGAGGCGGCGGCGAAGGCTTGCAAAACGCACGCCAAGACGCTCGGCGTCGGCGGCATCCGTGCCGACGTGGCGCATGTTGCCGAACTGGTGGCGCTCGGCGCCCGCTTCGTGATCGCGGCTTCCGATGTGCAGTATTTGATGGCGGCGGCGCGCAGCGAGGTGGCGGCGCTGAGGAAGGCCACGGGCGGTTGATCGACGTCGTCCCCGCGTAGGCGGGGACCCAGTAATCGCGGAGCGGTCGGTTTGTACTGGATGCCCGCCTTCGCGGGCATGACAGCAGGGACTACCCCCACTTCCAGAAATCCTTGCCCTCTTCGCGCAGGAAGCGCGCCAGCACCATCTTGTGCACTTCGGAAGCGCCGTCGACGAGCCGCGCGGCGCGCGCATAGCGGTAGACCCATTCCAGGATGGTGTCCTTGGAATAGCCGCGCGCGCCGTTGACCTGGATCGCCACGTCGGCGGCGTTATGCAGCGCGTCGGCGACCTGGATCTTGGCCATCGAGATTTCCTTGCGCGCGCGCGAACCTTGATCGAGCTTCCAGGCCGCGTGCATGGTGAGTAGCCGGCCGATGGCGATCTGGTGCGCGACGTCGCCGAGCTTGATCTGGATGTTCTCGCGGTCGGCGAGCTTGGCGCCGAAGGCCTCGCGCTTTTCGACGTAGTCCTGCGCGATCTCCATGCAGCGCTTGGCGAAGCCGAGCCAGCGCATGCAATGCGTCAGCCGCGCCGGCCCGAGCCGGATCTGCGTCACGCGCAGGCCGTCGCCGACGTTGAGCAGGATGTTCTCCTCGGGGATTTCCAGCCCGTCATATTCGATCTCGCAATGGCCGCCGTGTTCGTGCGGGCCCATGATCGGGATGCGCCGCACGATGCGCCAGCCAGGGTCGTCCTTGTGGTGCAGGAAGGCGGTGAGACCCTTGCGCGGGTCGTCCGAGGTGCGCGCGATCAGGATGTGATGCGCGGCGCCCTCGGCGCCGGTGATGAACCATTTGTGGCCGCGTACGATGTAGCGGTCGCCTTTCTTCTCGGCGCGCGTGCGCATCATGCCGGGATCGGAGCCGGAGCCGGGATGCGGCTCGGTCATGGCGAAAGCGGAGCGCACCTTGCCCTCGACCAGTGGCCGCAGCCATTTCTCCTTCTGCGCCGGCGTGCCGGCGCGCATCAGCAGGCCGATATTGCCGTCGTCCGGCGCCATGCAATGGATCGCCAGCGGTCCGAAGATCGAGCGCGCCGCCTCCTCGTAAATCGCAGCCCAGGCGACGATCGGCAGGCCCATGCCGCCAAATTCCTTCGGCGCCTGCGGCGCCCATAGCCCGGCCTTCTTGGCCTTCTCGCGTACCGGCGCCAGCCGCGCCTCCGGGATGTTCTCGTGCTCGGTGAAATTTTGCGGATCGGCTTCGAGCGGTAGCACCTCCTTCTCGATGAAGGCGCGCACGCGCAGGCGGATGTCCTCGATTTCGGGAGAAAGTGTGAAGTCCATGAATACCTACCGGTTATTGGAATACATTTATTATCAAGTCGGCTTTATCTTTTCGACGATTTTCTTCCACCTCTCACCCAATCTTTCAAAAAAGGAGAGCTGACGTTCACCTGCTTCCTTCCAAGCCTGCCGCCACTTGATCAAATCAACATCACCGGCAGTCAAACCTTCAACCATTTGTTCTACCGCATTTTCCACATCCGTTAACGCGCCGCCAGCAGCTAATAGTCCGGCCAAGGTGCCACCACTACCCGGGCCTGTCGGCTCAAATAGCGCCCGATGCCAGTGATACCTCCCAGCGATAAATTCACTGAAATAAGCCGCCGAACCGCGCTCGCTAAAATGATCCTCTGGATACCAATTCGCCATATAAACAAGCACGCGCTCTAGAATGTCTATTATATCCGCCGTTGCTCGACGCATTGGTACTGTGGCCCCCGTATCCCAATCATGCTGCGCGTTTTCGTAGGCGGCTCGGCGCAGTTCTGGAAGGTGGTCGACATAAGCTGTTAGCAGAGCTAAGGGCGGCGCACTCCATTCGCCCTCTATTTTTCTTGCAACGACTCCTGCGCTCCCCATTGCCGTGATTGCAAGGACATCTGCTTCTTGTCTGCGGTTCTGGACGCGTTCAATCCAGTCGTCACGGTATCTACGAACTTCATCAGGGAGGAGGTTCTTTCCAAATCCCCCTTTTAATAGTGTGCGATTATGGTCCTCCAAACAAAGAAGAGAAAGATTGTCGATAGCGTGGTTCGTGGGATCTTCATCTATGTGATGGATCTGGACAGATTTGCCGCGCTCGCGACAAACGCAGCAGGTATGATCTTGCTGAAATAGGACTTCAGTAGATATTTCAATCGGAACCGGCGTGCGATCTTTAGCCATCCTGGCTCGTCCTTAGAACAGCCTACCCCTTGATCTGCACAACCTGCCCGCCATCGACCACGAGCGTGGCACCGGTGATGTAGCTGCCGGCGTCCGACGCCAACAGCAGCAGCGCGCCGTCGAGATCGCCGTCGTTGCCGAAGCGGCCCATCGGGATGTCGCGTTTGAGCGCGGCGCCGGCCTCGCCCAGCAGGTATTTGTCGTTGATCTCGGTGACGAACCAGCCGGGCGCGATGGCATTGACGCGCACGCCCTTGAAGGCGAGCTCGACGGCGAGCGCCTTGGTGACCTGAATGACCGCGGCCTTGGCGGTGGCGTAGGACGCGACCCCCTTGGACACGCCGAAACCGAGCACCGAGGAGATGTTGATGATGGCGCCCGGCTGTTTGACCGCCAGCATGCGGCGCGCGGCCTCCTGCGCGTTGTGGAAGACCGCGTCGAGATCGACGCTGAGCACCTTGCGCCATTCCTCGGGCGTGACCTCGATGGCGCGAGTCGACGACTGCGCGATGCCGGCATTGTTGACCAATATGGTGATGGTGCCGAAGGCCTTCTCGGCGGCGTCGAAGGCCCGCGCCATGGCGGCGCGGTCGGTGACGTCGGCTTCGATGGCGACGGCGCGGCCGCCTTTGCTCTCGATCTCGGTTTTCAGCGCGGCCAGGCGGTCGGCGCGCCGCGCCACTAATGCTACCGCCGCGCCGTTGTCGGCCAGCGCGCGGGCGAATTGCTGACCCAGCCCGCTCGATGCGCCGGTCACCAGCGCGACGCGGCCTTTCAGATTAAAGAGATCGGCGGCTTTCATAGCTCCCTCGCGTTTCACTTCCCATAAAGCGCGTGCGGCAGCAGGGTCGCAAGCCCCGGCACGAACCAGAGCACGGCCAGCGCGCATAGCTGGATCAGCACAAACGGGATGATCCCCACATAGATATGCCTTGTGGTGATCTCGGGCGGCGCTACGCCGCGCAGATAAAACAGCGTCGGTCCGAGCGGCGGGTGCATGTAGGAGGTCTGCAGGTTCACCGCCATCATGATGCCGAGCCAGACCGGATCGACGCCGGGCATCGCCAGCAGCGCTGGCGCCACGATCGGCACCACCACGAAGATGATCTCGAAGGCGTCCATCACGAAGCCGAGCAGGAACATCGCCAGCATCACCGCCAGCACCGCGCCGTTGACGCCGCCCGGCAGATTGGAGAGCGCAGCGTTTACCATGGCGTCGCCGCCGAGCGCGCGGAACACCAGGCTGAACAGCGTGGCGCCGATCAGGATCAGAAAAATCATGCTGACGATCTGCGTGGTCTTCTCCACCACCGGCCTCATCAGCCCGCTTAGCCGGCTCCGGCGCACGGCCAGCAATATGGCGCCGACCGCGCCGATCGAGGCCGCTTCGGTCGGCGTGGCGATGCCGCCGAGGATCGAGCCGAGCACGGCGAAGATCAGCGCGACAGGTGCCACCAGCACCTGCGTCAGTCTACGCGCCATCGCGAAGCCGCGCGGCGCGTTGGGATCGGGCGGCAGCGGAGGCGCTGCCTTGGGGAAGAACACCGCCACCACGATCACGTAGATCAGATAGAGCGCGACCAGCGCGAGGCCGGGGATCAACGCGCCGGCAAACAGGTCGCTGACGTTGACCGACCGCGGCGCGAAGATGCCTTGCGACAATTGCGCCGCCTGGTAGGCGTTGCCGAGCTGGTCGCCGAGCAGCACCAGCACGGTGGCGGGCGGGAAAATCTGCGCCAGCGTGGCGGTGGCGGCGACGGTGCCGGCGGCAAGCCGCGGATCGTAGCCGAAACGCAGCATGGTCGGCAGCACGATCAAGCCCATGGTCACGGTGGTGGCGCCGACCACGCCTTTGGCCGCCGCCAGCAAGGTGCCGACGACGATCACCGAGATGCCCAAGCCGCCGCGCAGCGTACCGAACAGCCGGCCCATGGTCTCCAGCAATTCCTCGGCAACGCGCGAGCGCTCCAGCATCACGCCCATGAAGATGAACAGCGGGATGGCCAGCAGCACCTCGTTGCTCATGACGCCGAAGATGCGTTGCGGCAACGCGCCCAGGATGGCGAAGTTCATGACGCCGATGGCGTGCCCGAAGGCCGCGAAGGCGAGCGACACGCCGGCAAGCGTCAGCGCCACTGGATAGCCGGCCATCAGCGCGGCGACGACCGCGACCACCATCAGCACGGCGAGGATTTCCGAAATCGGCATCAGCGCGCCCTCAGCGCGGTCAGCGCGCGGATCGCCTGCGCCACGCCTTGCAGCGCCATCAGCACGGCGAACAGCGGGATCAGAGACTTCAGCAGGAACACCACCGGCAAGCCGCTCGATTCCTGCGAGCGCTCCAGAATCACCCAGGAGCGCGCGGCATAGGGCAGCGACAACACGATCAGGGTGAGCGCAAACGGCAGCAGCAACAGCAGCGATCCGAGCAGATCGACTGTGGCCTTGGTGCGCGGGCCGGCCTCGGCGTAGAAAATATCGACCCGCACATGGCCGCCGGCCTGCAGCGTCCAGGCGGCCGCCAGCAGGAACAGCGTGGCATGGCCGTAGATTACCGCTTCCGACAGCCAGATCGAGCCCAGCCCGAACAGATAGCGCGCCACAACAAGTGCGAACTGCAGCAGCACGACCACCAGCGCCAGCCATGCCACCGCGCGGCCGATCGCCGTGGTGAGGCGATCGATGCGGTCGGCGAGAGCAGTCATGGACGCAAAACTCATGGATCGATGAT
Organism: Hyphomicrobiales bacterium; assembly: GCA_016201085.1. GTDB lineage: Bacteria > Pseudomonadota > Alphaproteobacteria > Rhizobiales > Xanthobacteraceae > Pseudolabrys. The sequence goes on from JACQDO010000274.1 coordinate 14,490, forward strand.
GGCACAAAGACGGGGGTTTTGCTTATAGTACGGCCATGACCGGACATGACCACCACCACGATCACGACCATTCCGAGCTGTCGGAGACCCAGCTGCGGGTGCGCGCGCTGGAAAGCGTGCTGACCGAAAAGGGCTATGTCGATCCGGCCGCGCTCGACCTGCTGATCGAGACCTATGAGAAGAAGGTCGGCCCGCGCAATGGCGCCCGCGTGGTGGCCAAGGCCTGGACCGACCCCGCCTACCGCGCCCGCCTGTTCAAGGAGGCCACCTCCGCGATCGCCGAGCTCGGCTATGCCGGACGCCAGGGCGAGCACATCGTGGCGCTGGAGAACACGCCAACGCAGCACAACATGGTCGTGTGCACGCTGTGCTCCTGCTATCCGTGGCCGGTGCTCGGCCTGCCGCCGGTCTGGTACAAGTCGGCGCCCTACCGCTCGCGCGCGGTCGTCGATCCGCGCGGCGTGCTCAAGGATTTCGGCGTCACGTTGCCGGCCGCCACCAACATCCGCGTGTGGGATTCCACCGCCGAGATCCGTTACCTTGTGATCCCGCTGCGGCCCGGCGGCACCGAGGGCTGGAGCGAGGACAAGCTTGCAGAATTGGTCACGCGCGATTCGATGATCGGCACTGGGTTGGCGAAGCAGCCATGAACGGCGCGCAGGACTTAGGCGGCATGCACGGCTTCGGCCCGGTCGTACCCGAGCCGAACGAGCCGGTGTTCCACAGCGAATGGGAACGCCGCGCCTTTGCGCTCACGCTGGCCATGGCCATGCCGGGCGCATGGAACATCGACATGTCGCGCTTCGCGCGCGAGAACCGGCCGCCCGCCGAATATCTGGCGATGAGCTACTACCAGGTCTGGTTCGCCGCGCTTGAGACAATGCTGAAGCAGCGCGAGTTGGTCGCCGACGACGAGATTGTTGCGGGCCGCTCGCTGCATGCGCCGAAACCGGTGACGCGCACGCTCACGCCCGGCGATGTCGCGCAGGTGCTCTATCGCGGCGCGCCGACCGAGCGCGCGACCAAGAGCGCGGCGACATTCAAGGCCGGCGACACAGTGCGCGCCAAGACCATCAACCCGCTCACCCACACGCGGTTGCCGCGCTATGTGCGGGGGCGCACTGGCACCATCGAGCGCGTGATCGGCTACCACGTTTTCCCCGACAGCAATGCGCTGGGCGCCGGCGAAAATCCGCAATGGCTCTACACCGTGCGCTTCGAGGGCCGCGAATTGTGGGGCGGCGATGCGGATGCGAGCGTGACGGTGTCGGTCGATGCCTGGGAGCCGTATTTGGAGCGCGCATGATCGACCCTGCCGCGGCAGCCCGCACGACTCAGGAAGTGCCGAGCATTCCGCGCGATGCCGACGGGCCGGTGTTCCGCGAGCCGTGGGAGGCGCAGGCCTTCGCGCTTGCCGTGGCGCTGCACGAGCGCGGCGTGTTCTCGTGGGGCGAATGGGCGGCGGCGCTTAGCCTGGAGATCAAGCGCGCGCAGGCGGCCGGCGATCCCGACACCGGCGAGACCTATTATTCGCACTGGCTGGCGGCGCTGGAAAAACTGGTGGCCGACAAGGGCGTGACGACATCGGAAACGCTGCATCGCTACCGCGACGCCTGGGATCACGCCTGC
>JACQDO010000275.1 GCA_016201085.1 Hyphomicrobiales bacterium
ATCTTACGGATGGGCGTGAGCGTCGGGAAATTCCATGGCGTGAAGGCGGCGACCACGCCAACAGGTTCTTGCAGAACAATTTGCCGCACGCCCTTCTGGCGGCCCGGCACGATGCGGCCGTAAGTGCGGCGGCCTTCCTCGGCATACCAATCGATGATGTCGGCGGAGGTCATCACCTCGGCGCGCGACTCGACGTAAACCTTGCCCTGCTCCTGGGTCTGCACCTTGGCGATGTGGTCGTAGCGCTCGCGCACCAGATCGGCGGCCTTGCGCATGATCTTGGAGCGGTCATAGGCCGAGGTGTTCTTCCAGACCTGGAAGCCCTTCGCTGCCGCTTCCAGCGCGGCGTCGAGGTCGGCTTTGCTGGCATGCGGCAGATGCGCCAGCACTTTGCCCGTCGCCGGATTGATGACGTCCTCGCCCTTGCGGCCTTCGCCGTTGAGCCATTTTCCGTCGATGAAGAGCGCGAGCTCTGAATACATGCGAACCTCGTCGTTACTGAGCGTGAAACGTGGCGGTGGATTAGCACTTCCGGGCGGGAGCGGCCACCCTCTCCTCCATGCGGTCATGCGCCGAGATAGGCGCCGCCGTTGCTGTGCATGGTCTGGCCGGTGATGTAGCGCGCGCCGGGACCGCACAGGAAACGCACCATGGCGGCGACGTCGTCGGGTTGCCCGCGCGCGCCGGTGATGGTGCTGTGGGTGAGGTGATGCTGCGGTTCCGGCGTATGCTTCGGCCGCGGCGTGCCGATCAGGCCGGGCACGACGCAGTTGACGGTGATGTGGGCGTCGGCCAGGTCGTGTGCCAGCGCGCGCGTGAAACCGACAATACCGGCCTTGGCGGTGACCACATGGGCGCGGTCCTTGGCGCCGGTATGCGCGCTCATGCCGCCGATATTGACCACGACGCCGGCGCCGCTTTTCTTCAACGCCGGCAGGCAGGCTTTCACGCAGTGGAAGGCGGAATTGAGCGTGGCATCCATCACCTTGCGCCAGTCGGCGAATGTCATGCGCTCGAACGGCAGTTCGCCGCGCAGCGCCGCATTGTTGACCAGGATGTCGATGCGGCCGAAGCGCTGGAGCGCGGCATCGGCGAGCGCGGCCGCCGTGTTCGGATCGGCCACGTCGCCGAGCACGCCCACCGCCTTGCCGCCGGCGGCTTCGATCTCGCGCACCACCGCATCCGCCTCGGCCTGATTGGAGCGCGTATTCACCACCACCGCCGCGCCCGCTTGCGCGAGCTGCAACGCGATGGCGCGGCCGATATTGCGCCCGGCGCCGGTGACGACGGCGACTTTGCCGGCGAGCTCTTTTTCGTTCATGACGTCATTTACCCTCGCAGCGGCGATAAATCGATCTTGCCATTGTAAAGCCCCGCGAGCAGCTTGAGCGCGGAAGTGGAGCGTGCCGCGTCGCAGCCGCCGTGGCGGGCGTTGAGCGCGAATTTCTCCTCGAGATCGCCGCGCGTCAGCGGCTCATGCGCGCCGCCGCGGAAATGCGGCTGGCGCTCCTCGACCACGCGACCGTCGTTGAGCACGGCGCGGATATGGCCGGTGAAATTATCCGGATAGGGATTTTTCGGATCGACCACGTAGCGCACTTTTGATGCGAGCGCGAGCACCGCCTCGTCGCGCACCGCCGCGTCGGTGAAGTCGCCTAAGCCCACACCGCCCTTGACAAAGCCGGTGGCCAAGATGAAGGGCGTGGCGAACTTCGCGGCATAGCCGTTGGGCGGCCGTTGCTTGGCGGCCAGCGGCTCCCACAGGCGGTGCACGGTACCCTCCGCCACTTCGCAGATCAGCTCTTTCACATCGGCAGGCTTGATGCCGCGCGCGGCAAGCCGCCTGGCGCAGTCGATGTAGGGGTGGGCCATGGTGCCGCACGGATAAGGCTTGAAGGCCAGCGTCTCGGTCACCCAACGCGTACCGAAATCGTCCAGCGCCGCATAGTCACCCTCGGCCGTGTGGGCGAAGCCGTGAAACAGCCCGTGCACGCCTTCAAACACCGTGCGCGGACCGAGGAAGCCGCCGCGCGCCAGCAGCGCCGCGCGCAGGCCCGACTGCGCCGCCCAGCCGGGATGCAGCCGCTTGGTCCAAGCGCCCTCGGCCAGATATTCGATGATGCCGGAGGCGAAGCTGCCGGCAATGCCGAGCGCGTCGGTGAGCTGTTTCCGGTTGAGGCCCAGAGCTGCGCCGCAGCCGGCGGCGGCGCCCATCACGCCGAAAATCGCGGTCGGGTGGAAGCCGGCTTTGTGCACGGCCTTCGGCACCACCGTGCTCAGGCGGCACATCGCCTCGGTGCCGACCGCGATGCCCAGCAGCGCGGCGGCGCCCTCCGGCCGATGCCGCTCGCAGGCCGCCAGCACCGCCGGCAAGATCACCGCGCCGGCATGCACCGGCCCGCCCTCGAAGGTGTCGTCGAAATCCTCGCCGTGCGCGGCAGTGCCGTTGATGAAGGCAGCACTCGCCGCGCTCAGCGTACGTGTGTGCCCGATCGCGGTGCACGGCCCGTCGTCGTCGCAGCCGGCGAGCGCACTTACGATGTAATCTTCGTTGCGCGCAGTGACGCAGAGCCCGACCACGTCGATCAGCAAATCCTCGCACTTGCGCCGCACCGCCGCAGGCAGCGCGTCGGCGCGCAGCGCCGCGGTGCGCTCGGCCAGATGCTGCGCGACCGACGTAGTGGGAAGTTTATCGGCCATGGTTAAGTACGGAACCGCACGTTGCCGAAGCCTGGGATACGATTGACCGCGAACACCACGCTGAAGGTGATGATCAGCATGCCCAGCCCGATCACCGAAATGGCCCCGAGGTCGCCGCTTTCGTTGAGATCGTAGATCAGCACCGAGATCACCTTGGTCTCCGAAGTGAACAGGATGATCGCGGCCGACAATTCGCGCATCACCCCGATGAAGATGAAGCACCAGGTGGCGATGACGCCGGTGCGCAGCAGCGGCGCGGTGATCCGCCAGAGCGATTTCAACCGCGTGGCGCCGAGGATGCGGCTGGCGTCTTCCAGCTCGGGGTGAATGGTGCGGAACGCCGCTTGCAGTTGCTGATAGGCCGAGGGCAGCGCGATGGTGACGAAGGCGATCAGCAGAATCCACAAGGTGCCGTACAGCACGAAAGGCGGCCGCGTGTAGCTCAGGAACAGGCCGACGCCGAGCACGATGCCGGGAATGGCGATCGGCGCGGTGGCGAGGAAGCCGAGCGCGCGATGGCCGGCGACCGCCTGGCGCGCGCTGACATAAGCGATGATCAGCGCGATGGCGGTGCCGACTGTGGCGGTGGCGGTGCCGAGGATCACCGTATTCTTGAGCGCGAGCGACGCGGACGACAATTCGTACAGCACAAAATGGATATTTTGCAGGGTGGCGTTGTGGAAGGTCAGGAAAGTGGTGGCGACCGGCGAGAAGGCCGCGTTCAACAACGCGGCATAGGGCAGGAACACCGGATTGAGCAGCAGCACCAGGCACAAAATGAAAGCCGGCCAGCGCAGGCTGTGCAGCGGGATCAGCCGCGGCGCGCCGTATTTGCCGCCGACCACCGAATAGCCGCGGCGGCCGAGGATCATATGTTCGGCGCGCAGCAAAATGACGGTGAGCACCAGCAGCGGCAAGGAGGCTGCGGCGGCAAGCTCCGGCTTGGGCGGATACTGGAACAGGCTCCAGATCTTGGTGGTCATGGTGTGGAAGCCGGCCGGCAGCGCCAGAATCGCCGGCGAGCCGAACAGCGTCATCGCTTGCAGGAAAGCGACCAGGGCGCCGGCCAGCAGCGCCGGCAACACCAGCGGAATGGTGACGCGCCGCGCGGTGTACCAGCGCCCGCCGCCGAGGATCGAGGAAGCGTCTTCCAGTTCGCCGGGCGTACGGTCGAGCGAATTGGCCACCAGCACGAACACGTAAGGAAAGGTGTAGCAGGAGATGACGAAGATGATGCCTTCCAGCGTGTAGATGTTGAATATGTGCACGTCCTGCCCGGCGCCGGTCACGCCGCGGAAGATCTTGTTGAGCAGGCCGCTGTTGGGCGCCGCCAGCACTTCCCAGGCGATGGCGCCGAGAAACGGCGGGGTGACGAACGAGGCGGTTACCAGCGCGCGGATCACGCCGGAAAACGGCAGGTCGGTGCGTGCCACCAGCCAGCCCATCGGCGCCGCCACGGCGCAGCAGATGATCGCCGACGCGGTGGCGATGATGAAGGTGGTGACCAGCGGGTCGACGAAAGACGATTCGGTGAACAGCCGGATGAAATTGGCTAGCGTCAGCGCGCCCTTGGCGTCGGTCAGACTGTAGAGAAACAGCCACGACAGCGGCAGCACGATCAGAACGCAGAGTATTCCGGCGAAGACATAGAGCACCGGCTTCGAGACATCGATGCCGAATTTGCGCGGCGCCGGCGTCGCGGGAATGGCGATGGTCATGATCTAGACTGCCCGTGGCGCATGCACACCATCACACCTTGAAAATTTCCGCGTAGCGTTTGTTCACCGCCTCCGCCTGCGCATGCACGCCTTCCGGGTCTTCCTTCATCAGCTTGATGTCGGCGAGCTTGCGCACGCCGGGCTTTTCCACCGCCTGGCCGTGCGGCGAATACTGACGGGCCGCGTCGACGATCATCTGCTGCGCCTCGCGCGAATGCATCCAGTTCTGGAACAAGCGGGCGGCATTGGGGTTTGGCGCGGCCTTGAACACCGCGCTGGGGCCGGTGGCGAGCGGCGTGCCCTCCTCCGGATAGACGATCTCGACCGGCTGGCCCGCCTCCTTGTAGCGGATGACAAGGTAGCCGGCGCCGTCGACCATGACCGCGCGCTCGCCCAGCGAGATTCGCTTCGGCGTGTCCGTCGCCGACTGCACCTGCATGACATTCTGCGCGGCCAGCTTCACGAAGTAGTCCCAGCCCAGATCGCGCGCAATTTCGAAGGTCGCGTTCATGATCGTGCCGCTATAGGCCGGATGCCCCTTGACCAGCTTGCCCTTCCATTTCGGATCGAGCAGATCCTTGAAGCTCTTCGGCGCCTCCTCCTTCTTCACCAGATTGGTGTTGTAGGCGATCGGCGAGATCAAAATTCGCGTCGTGACGTTCAGGCCATCCGGGTCGTAGTATTTCTTGTCGTAATGCTGCACGACCTCTTCCGGCAGGTACGGCGCCAGCCAGCCATTCTGCTTCCAGACGATGCAATGCGCCTGGTCGGCGGTGTTGACGACATCGACGGTGTGGATGTTGGAGGAATACTCCTGGTCGATGCGGGTAAAAACGCGCTCGGCGCCGGATCGCTCCACACGCACCGCAATGCCGGGGAACTTCGCCTCGAATGTCTTGCCGAGGCGTTCCGCGAACTGCAAGTCCATCGCCGTGTAAAAGACAACCTTGCCTTCTTTTTTCGCCGCCTCGATCAAGGCCGGCGTCACCGCTTCCGCCGCAGGCGCTGCGGCCACCCGCACCGCAAAGGCACTGAGGCCAAGC
>JACQDO010000236.1 GCA_016201085.1 Hyphomicrobiales bacterium
ATAGTTTGAGACAATCAACAACGACGGACCCGAATCGGGTCGGCGACCGAGCCAAGTGCCGGCTTTGGCTCCAGTGCCCCGACACCAGGGATGGACGCCTGATGGCAAGCATGCTCGAGCTCGCGCTCAACGGCCGCAAGCGCGTCGACGCGGTGCCCGACAACCTGTTGCTGCTCGACTACCTGCGCGAGGGCGTAGGCCTCACCGGAACCAAGACCGGTTGCGACGGCGGCGAATGCGGCGCCTGCACGGTGCTGGTCGACGGCGAAGCGGTGCCGTCCTGCATCACGCTGGCGGTGCGCTGCGAAGGCCGTCACGTCGAAACCATCGAGGGCATGGCGACGCAGGCGCGTCTGAGCGCCTTGCAGACCGCCTTCCACGAAAAACTCGGCACCCAATGCGGCTTCTGCACGCCGGGCATGATCATGGCGGCGGAAGCCTTGCTGCGCCGCAACCCGAAGCCCAGCGAGGGCGACATCCGCACCGCGCTGTCCGGCAATCTCTGCCGCTGCACCGGCTACGTGAAAATCATCGAGGCGGTCAAAACAGCCGCGGGGCAACTCCCATGACCGCTGACGCAATCGCCTATGGCAAGCTGGCGCGGCGCGGCGTTCCGCTGATCGACGGCATCGAAAAAGTCACCGGCCGCGCCAAGTACACCGCCGACCTCGACCATGCCAATGCGCTGGTCGGACGCCTGCTGCGCAGCCCGGTCAGTCACGGCGACATCGTTCGGCTGGACGTGACCAAAGCGCGCGCGCTCGAGGGCGTGGTGGCGATCGTCACCGGCGACGACTGCAATCACACCTACGGCGTGCTGCCCATCGCCATGAACGAATATCCGCTGGCGCGCGGACGCGTGCGCTATCGCGGCGAGCCGATCGCGGCGGTGGCCGCCATCGACGAGGAGACGGCCGAGCGGGCGCTGCAACTGATCGACATCGAATTCAAGGAACTGCCCGCCTATTACACCGCGGCCGATGCGCGCGCGCCGGGCGCCGTGCTGCTGCACGACGACAAACCAGGCAATCAAGAACGCGACGTGCATCATACATTCGGCGATGTCGAGAAAGGTTTTGAATGCCTGGAGATGGATTCCTCGCGCATCCGCGTCATCAAGCCGTTCATCGGCGGCGGTTTCGGCGCGCGCGTCGAGGCGCTCAATTTTGAGATCGTCAACGCGCTGCTGGCGCGCGCCGCCAACGGCAAAGTGATGATGCAGTTGACGCGCGAGGAAACCTTCATCACCCACCGTGCGCGGCCGCAGACCGACATCAAGCTCAAGCTCGGCATGAGCAAGACCGGACGCTTCACCGCCTGCGAATTGCAGGTGGTGCAACGCGGCGGCGCCTATGCCGGCTACGGCATCATCACCATTCTTTATGCCGGCGCGCTGCTGCATGGCATCTACGACATTCCCGCGGTCAAATACGACGGCTACCGCGTCTACGCCAATCTGCCGCCCTGCGGCGCCATGCGCGGACACGGCGGCGTCAACACCCGCCATGCCTTCGAATGTCTGGTCGACCGCATGGCGCGCGAGCTCGGGCTCGACCCGTTCGCCGTGCGGCGCGCCAACCTGTTGCAGGCGCCGACCCGCACCATGAACGACCTGGTGGTCAACAGTTACGGGCTGAGCGAGTGCCTCGACCGCGTCGAGCAAGCCAGCGGCTGGAAGCAGCGGCTCGGCAAGCTGCGGCCCGGCAAGGGCCTCGGCATGGCCTGTTCGCATTACGTCAGCGGCGCCGCCAAGCCGATCCATCGCACCGGCGAACCGCACGCGGTGGTCAACATCAAGCTCGATTTCGATGGCGGCATCACTGCGCTGACCGGCGCCGCCGATATCGGCCAGGGCTCCTCCACCATGGTGGCGATCGCGGTGGCCGAGACGCTGGACATCTCGCTCGACCGCATCCGCGTCATTTCCGCCGACACCGCCGTCACGCCGAAGGACAACGGCGCCTATTCCTCGCGCATCACCTTCATGGTGGGCAACGCCGCCATCGACGCCGCCAAGAACCTCAAGGCCATTCTGGTCAAGGCGGCGGCCAAGAAGCTCGAGGCCAAGCCGGAAGACGTCGAATGTGGCGAAGTGTTCCGTGTCGGCAGCGGCGATCAATCGAGCCTGCCGTTCGCCGATGTGGTGGCCGAGGCGCTGGTCGACGAGGGCGCCATCACCGTGAAAGGCTCGTTCACCTGCCCGCCCGACTTCCATGGCGGCAAGCACCGCGGCGGCGCCGTCGGCTCGACCATGGGCTTCAGCTACGCCGCCCAGGTGGTCGAGGTCAGCGTCGACGATGCGACCGGCTTAATTAATGTCGACAAAGTGTGGGTGGCGCTCGACTGCGGCCACGCCATCAACCCGCTGGCGGTCGAAGGCCAGGTCGAAGGCTCGGTGTGGATGGGCATGGGCCAGGCGATGTGCGAGGAGACCCGCTACCTCGAAGGCCTGCCGGCGCATGCCAGCTTTCTCGAATACCGCATGCCGACCATCGCAGAATCCCCGCCGATCGAGGTGCAGATCGTGGAATCGCACGATCCCAACGGACCGTTCGGCGCCAAGGAAGCGAGCGAAGGCGCGCTCGCCGGCTTCCCGCCGGCGCTGGTCAACGCCATCGCCAATGCGCTCGGCCTCGACCT
>JACQDO010000237.1 GCA_016201085.1 Hyphomicrobiales bacterium
AAAGCCAATGCGCTGGCGCTCCCTAGGGGACTCGAACCCCTGTTTTCGCCGTGAGAGGGCGACGTCCTGGGCCGCTAGACGAAGGGAGCTTGGCCAAGACCATCGAGATAGCCGCGATCCCCGGGCCGCGCAAGCGCGCAGTTCCGGCCCTCAGGGTCGCGGCCCCAGCGGAATACGGCCGACCGGTTTGAGCGTACTAAGGTCGTAGATGCGCAGCTCGGTGGCGCCCGCGATCTCGACGGTGAGCACGATGCGGCCGTCGCCGACCGCGCTCGATATCACCTTGGCGCCGGCCGGCAGGGCGGCCGCGGCCTCCATGGCCGGCGGCGCACTTCCCTGCAGATGGAAAACGCGATAGCCGATGACGGCAAGGACCACAGCCACCGCCAGGAAGGTCGTGGCGCTGGCGATCATCATCAGGCGGCGGATGCGCGCCACGACGCGCGCCGCTTCGGGATCGAGTGGTTTTTCGTCGTCGGACATTACTTGAGCCTACGTTATGCCGGATAGCGCCAGTGAAACCGTGACGATCGCCGCCGAGGAAGCGGGCGGCCGGCTTGATCGCGTGCTGGCCGCGCGCATCCCGGCGCTGTCGCGTTCGCGCCTGAAGGCGCTCATCGTCGCCGGGCAAGTGTCGATCGCGGCGCGCACGATCCGCGATCCGGCCGCGCAGGTCAATTCCGGCGACACCGTCACCGTCGCCCTGCCCCCGCCCGAACCGGCCACGCCGCAGGGCGAGGTAATCCCGCTCAATATCGTGTACGAGGACGCCGCGCTGATTGTGCTCGACAAGCCGAGCGGCCTGGTCGTCCACCCGGCCGCCGGCCACGCCTCGGGCACGCTGGTCAATGCGCTGATCGCGCATTGCGGCGACAGCCTGTCTGGAATTGGTGGTGTCAAACGGCCGGGCATCGTGCACCGGCTCGACAAGGACACCAGCGGCCTGATGGTGGTGGCGAAGGGCGACCGCGCCCATCGCGCACTCTCCAAGCAGTTCGCCAACAAGGGCGATGGACCGCTGCAACGGGGCTATCTGGCTTTCGTCTGGGGCGTCCCTGACCGCCCGAAGGGCACCATCGACGCCCCACTCGACCGCAACCCGCGTGCCCGCGACAAGCGCGCGGTGCGCGCAGGCGGCCGCCACGCCGTGACCCATTGGCAGCTGCTGGAGCGCTTCAGCGGCCGCGACGGCAAGCCGGTGGCGAGCCTCTTGGCCTGCACCCTGGAGACCGGCCGCACGCATCAGATCCGGGTGCATCTGGCCCATATCGGCCACCCGATCCTGGGCGACGAGACCTATGCCACCGGCTTCAAGAGCAAGGCCAGCCGGCTCGGCCCGCAGACACAAGCCGCCTTGGCTACACTTGGCAGGCAGGCTTTGCATGCCTATCTGTTGGCCATTGAGCACCCTGATACCGAGGAGATCCTGGAGTTCCGTTCGGAACTGCCGGGCGATCTACGACGTTTACGTGACGCACTGACAGTCGACAAAGGCCAAGTGGCGTCCGAGCGTCATAAATAGACAAATTAAAACAATGGCTTGGATACGCCGCCGGGGTCACGGTGACGTGACGGGCGTTAGCCTTTATTTCGCCGCCCCGTTCCAATATGCTGCACCTGCGATCAAGCTTTCGCGGTCGCAACATGCGCGCCGTCGGCTCGGGGAGCGGCGGCGACAATCGCCTGCCGATCCGTCGGGGGCACACTAAGGAGGGCGCTATCATGGCCCGTACCGCCGCACTGCCGGCACTCAAGGCCGAATCCGGTCTTTCTCACTATTTGGAAGAAATCCGCCGGTTCCCGATGCTGGAACCGCAGGAAGAATACATGCTGGCGCGCAGTTGGCGTGAGCACGGCGATCGTGAGGCCGCGCACAAGCTCGTCACCAGCCATCTCCGCCTGGTCGCCAAGATCGCCATGGGCTATCGCGGCTATGGCCTGCCGATCTCCGAGGTCGTCTCGGAGGGCAATGTCGGCCTGATGCAGGCGGTCAAACGCTTCGAGCCCGAGAAGGGCTTCCGCCTCGCCACCTACGCCATGTGGTGGATCAAGGCCGCCATCCAGGAATACATCCTGCGCTCGTGGTCGCTGGTGAAGATGGGCACCACCGCCAATCAGAAGAAGCTGTTCTTCAACCTGCGCAAGGCCAAGAGCAAGATTTCCGCGCTCGACGAAGGCGACCTGCGGCCCGATCAGGTCAAGGTGATCGCCAAGCGCCTGGGCGTCAACGAGCAGGACGTCGTGGACATGAACCGCCGGCTCGGCGGCGATGCCTCGCTCAACGCGCCGATCCGCGACGACGGCGAAAGCGGCGAATGGCAGGACTGGCTGGTCGACGATGCGCCGAGCCAGGAGCGCATTCTGGCCGAGCACGAGGAAAGCGATAACCGCCACAAAGCACTGATCTCCGCGCTCGACGTGCTCAACGAGCGCGAGAAGCGCATCTTCCAGGCGCGGCGGCTGGCCGACGATCCGATCACGCTTGAGGATCTGGCGAGCGAGTTCGGCGTCTCGCGCGAGCGCGTGCGCCAGATCGAGGTGCGCGCCTTCGAGAAGGTGCAGAAGGCGGTGAAGAACCGCATCGCCGCCATGGAGCAGCCGGGCGAAGGCATGGCATCGGCGACGATGCATTAAGTCCATCGTCATTGCGCAAATACAAATGGCCGGGCCAAAGGCGCAAAGCGCCGTCTTCGCGCATTATGTCCCGGCCGTTTTGATTCTGACCTGATTTGTCGTCCGCGCGACCCGCCTACGCTCGCTTTGCGAGCTACGGCGCGTTGGGAGTCCGCCGAAGCGCTCCGCAGTCTATCGATAGGCTGCGGCGTAAGGGTCCCGGGCGAGGCGGAGAAGGCTGCGAGCGGCCTGCGCCGGCCGTGCCGATGGCGCCGCCGCATGGAACCAAATGACGGGGGTCTCCATTCTCATCCCCAGGGAACCAGCGAGGGCAAACTCATGAAGACGGCAAAATTGCTGGGTGTCGTCGAACGTCAAGCCGCACGCCTGCGGAAGGCGACACGCAAACGCTATAATGACCTGACGCGCTCGGCCGCAAAGATGACCGACGTCAGGCATCAGCGGCGTTATCTGCGGACGGCCAAGCAGACCATCGCCAGCGCGGAAAAAATCATCGCGCAAATGAAGCAACGCGTCGCCGTCGCCGAGAAATCTCTGGCGGTCGGCAAAAAACGCGGCAAGAGGCGGGTCAAGCGCAAGGCCAAACGGCGCGTGAAACGGGCCGTGACACGGGCAAAGCACAAGAAGCGCAGCTGACGTCCGCTACTGCCCCCAGGCGCGGAAGGCTTCCTCGAAGGCGCGGCTGCCCGGCGTGCCCTTTTCGATCGCAAGCAGCGCCCGTTTGCCGCTGGTATAGGTGATCGGCACTTCGAACCAGTCGCGCTCCTTGAGGAATTGAATATTGCGCTGCCGCTCGAATTCGACAGCCGACAGGCCGATGAGGAAGTAACCGTTTGTCACCTTGACCGCGAGACCGGTCAGCGGCAGCCCGCGCTGCTGCGACTGCTCGTTCTGCTTCACGAACACGCCGGGCACCTCGCCGATGCCGCCCTGGTCGAAATCGGCCGGCAGCGTGAACATAACCTCGATGGTGTGACTGGCCGGCAGCGCCTTGTCGGTATTGCTGCGCAGCGACCAGGTCATGCGCATGCGCCGCTCGGGGATTTCCACGTCGGCGCGGACAGCGAGTTCTGGCGCCAGGCCCGGCCCGGGCGACACCGTCTCGGTGCGCCAGAGCGCCGAGCCGACGAAACGTTTGCCCTCCGGGTTGCTCGAATCCTGCTCGTAAAGCACCGCCTTCTGCGCCACCGCGGCGGCCGGCGCAGTAGCGCTATTCGAATTGTCGCTGGAGGCGCCGATGCGATCGGCGATCTTCGGCTTGCCGGCCGGCTGCACCGTCTCGCGCGGCTTCGGCGCCGGGGTGGATTTGGTGAGGCTGGCGACCAACGTACCGATGGTATGACGCTGCCAATAGCCGCCGCCGGCGATGCCGGCGATCAGCAGCAGCAGCACGGCATATTTGACAATGCGGCCATAAGAGCGCGGCGGCCGCGCCAAAGCCACGTCCGGTTCATAGCTTTCCGCCGGCGGCTGACGCGTATGCGGATCTTCGGCGGCGGGCGGCGGCCGGTCGAAAGCCTGCGACTCCACCGGCGGCCTCGATGGCTCTGCGGCCGGCGGTTCGAAATAATGCTCTGGCTGTGACGTGGCGCCTTCGCCGGGCGGGTGCGGACGCTCCTGCACCGCGTCGAATCTCGCATGCGCCGAACGCGTGGCCTCGGCCGCTGCATCGCCGAGACCTTCGGCTTCCGCCATGCTGTCGCGGAAATCGCGCAGGCCGTGGTCGGTCAAAGACGACGGCTGCTCGCGCGGCGGCTCGTGCGACAAATCCTCGTCCGGCCGCGAGCGCTTGGCGGCTTCAGCCTCCACCTTGCGGATCGCCTCCTCCAGCGCCAGCCGCTCGCGCGTGATGTCGGATTCCTCAAGCGCCGGCTCGACGCCGCGCAACTGATTGACCAGCGCGGTACGCGCGCGCTCGTACAACACGCGGCGGTTCTCGCCCGTGTTCTTGTCGAGCCCGGCAACGGCTCGGGAGATCAGCGGATGATAATCGGCCATTACGGTAAGCTTATCTGGACCTTCGTGGCTTTTCAGGGTCGTGTTTTCTGAGCATGATCCTGCCCAAAAACCACTCCCTAGTTTACGAGATAATGCTTCAGGTTTCGAACGGGTTCTTCATCAAGATGGTGTCCTCGCGCTCCGGACTGGTGGAGAGCAAGGTCACCGGGCAACCGATCAACTCCTCTATTCGGCGTACGTATTTTATCGCCTGCGCCGGCAATTGCGCCCAGGAACGCGCGCGCGCCGTCGGCTCGCGCCAGCCGCCGATACTCTCATAGACCGGCTCGGCGCGCGCCTGTGCCAGCTCGCCGGCCGGCAGATAGTCGATGGCGCGGCCGTCCAGCCGGTAGCCGATACAGACTTTAACCTCGTCGAAGCCGTCGAGAATATCGAGCTTGGTGAGGGCGATGCCGTCGATGCCCGAGGTGCGCACGGTCTGGCGCACCAGCACGGCGTCGAACCAACCGCAGCGGCGCGCCCGGCCGGTCACCGTGCCGAACTCGCGGCCGCGCTCGCCCAGCGTCTTGCCGATCGCATTGTCCATCTGATCGGTGGGGAACGGCCCCTCGCCTACCCGCGTGGTGTAGGCCTTGCAGATGCCGAGCACGTAATCGATGGCGTTGGGGCCTAGCCCTGAGCCGGTCGCCGCCTGCGCCGCCACCGTGTTGGACGAGGTGACGTAAGGATAGGTGCCGTGGTCGATGTCGAGCAATGAGCCCTGCGCGCCCTCGAACAGAATGCGCTTGCCCTCGCGCCGTTTGGCGTCGAGCAGCGACCAGACCGAATCCATGAAGGGCAGCACCTGCGGCGCGATGCCGGCAAGATAGTCGTACACCGTCTTGTTGGCGATCTCGGCCAGACCGTGACCGCGGCGCAGCGCATTGTGATGCGCCAGCAGCCGGTCGATCTTGGCGGCGAGCGACGGCAAGTCGGCGAGATCCATGAAGCGGATGGCGCGGCGGCCGACTTTGTCCTCGTAGGCCGGACCGATGCCGCGCTTGGTGGTGCCGATGCGGGCCGAGGAATCCTCGCGGATCGCCTCCAGCTCGCGATGCAGCGGCAGGATCAGCGGCGCGTTCTCGGCGATGCGCAGATTGTCCGGCGTCACTTTGACGCCCTGTTTGCCGAGCGTGGCAATCTCGTTGAGCAGCGCCTGCGGATCGATCACCACGCCGTTGCCGATGACCGACAGCTTGCCGCCGCGCACCACGCCGGACGGCAGCAGCGACAGTTTGTAGGTGACGCCGTCGATCACCAGCGTATGGCCGGCGTTATGGCCGCCCTGGAAGCGCACGACGATATCGGCCTGCTCGGACAGCCAGTCGACGATCTTGCCCTTGCCTTCGTCGCCCCACTGCGACCCGACTACAACCACGTTCGCCATAACAACTGCTTTCCCGCGTCAGCGCCTGGACACTGACGCCGAGCGGTGCCGGTCAGGTCCACCCTCGGATAAAGGATGCAGGCGGCGGAGGCAAGCGCGCAAAGCCGCCCGGCGGTATCCGGGCGGCTTAGTAACGACTTGAATTTACACGTATTTTAGAAATGCAGCGGCTTGGCCTGCTGCACCTGCGGCAGCGCGCGCACCTTGGCGAGCACGTCGGCCGGCAGTTCGCCGTCGATCTCGATCAGCGCGATGGCGCTGGCGCCGGGCGCTTCGCGGCCGACGTGGAAGGTGGCGATGTTGATGCCGGCTTCCCCCAGCGTCGAGGAGAAGCGGCCGATGAAGCCCGGCTTGTCGAGATTGGTGATGTAGATCATCGAGGGGCCGAACTCGGCGTCCATGCGGATGCCCTTGATGTTGACGATGCGCGGGCGGCCGTCGGCGAACACGGTGCCCGACACCCAGCGCGTCTGCGCCTGCGTCATGACCGACACCGTGATCAGGTTGTCATAGTCGCCGGCGGCATCGCGCGTGGTTTCCTCGACCGCCATGCCGCGCTCGCGCGCGATCACCGGCGCCGACACCACATTGACGTCGCCGAGCATCGGCCGCAGCAGGCCGGACAGAACCGCCGAGGTGAGCGCCTTGATCTTCATCTGCGCCACCGCACCCTCGTAGGTGATGTGAATTTCCTTGATCGGGTCCTCCGTGAGCTGGCCGGCGAAGGAGCCGAGCTTCTCGGCGAGCGCGATGAAGGGCTTGAGCTTCGGCGCCTCTTCGGCGGTGATCGAGGGAAAGTTCACGGCGTTGGAGATGGCGCCGCTCAGCAGGTAATCCGACATCTGCTCGGCCACCTGCAGCGCGACGTTTTCCTGTGCCTCGGTGGTGGCGGCGCCGAGATGCGGCGTGCAAATTACGTTGGGATGGCCGAACAGCACGTTCTTGGTAGCGGGTTCTTCCACGAACACGTCGAAGGCGGCACCGGCAACATGATTTGAGTTCAAGGCATCGACCAATGCCTGCTCGTCGACCAGTCCGCCGCGCGCGCAATTGACGATGCGCACGCCCTTCTTCATCTTGGCGAGCGCTTTGGCGTCGACGATGTTGCGGGTCTTGTCGGTGAGCGGGGTGTGCAGCGTGATGAAATCCGAGCGCTTGAACAGCTCGTCGAGCTCGACCTTCTCGACACCGATCTCCAGCGCGCGCTCGGCGGTGAGGAACGGATCGTAGGCGATCACCTTCATCTTCAGCCCGATGGCGCGGTCGGCGACGATCGAACCGATATTGCCGCAGCCGATGACGCCGAGCGTCTTGGCGGTAATCTCGACGCCCATGAATTTGTTCTTTTCCCATTTGCCGGCCTGCGTCGAGCGGTCGGCTTCCGGAATCTGCCGCGCCAAGGCCAACATCAGCGAGATGGCGTGCTCGGCGGTGGTGATGGAATTGCCGAACGGCGTGTTCATGACGATGATGCCGCGCGCGGTCGCCGCCGGAATGTCGACATTGTCGACGCCGATGCCGGCGCGCCCGATGACCTTCAGGTTTTTCGCCTTTTCCAGAATCTTCGGCGTCACCTTGGTGGCGGAACGGATGGCGAGCCCGTCGTAATTACCGACCAGCTCGGCGAGCTTTTCCTTGTCATTGCCGAGCGCGGGCTGGAAATCGACTTCGATGCCGCGATCCTTGAAGATCTGCACGGCGGCGGGCGACAGCGAATCGGAGATGAGAACTTTGGGCATGGGTTCCTCAATTTGTCATTCCGGCCGAGCGCGTAGCGCGAGAGCCGGAATCCAGTGATGAAAAATCAGCGTTTGTTGTGTGGCTCTGGATTCCGGGTTCGCGGGCTTTGCCCCGCGCCCCGGAATGACCGGTTTTATGCTGCCTTGGGCAACGCAGCCTTTGCTTCACCAAACGCCCAGTCGAGCCAGGGCGTGAGCGCCGCGATGTCGCTTGCCTCCACCGTCGCCCCGCACCAGATGCGCAGGCCCGGCGGGGCGTCGCGATAATAGGCGATGT
This sequence comes from Hyphomicrobiales bacterium, assembly GCA_016201085.1. Taxonomy (GTDB): domain Bacteria; phylum Pseudomonadota; class Alphaproteobacteria; order Rhizobiales; family Xanthobacteraceae; genus Pseudolabrys. The sequence goes on from JACQDO010000237.1 coordinate 8,036, forward strand.
CGTAGGCGACGCCTTCCTTCTCCAGCAATCCGGCGAGCGTCTTGGCGAAGGCCGCCTGATCGTCGGCCGACAATCGCGTCACCGCCGCATCGACCACCTTCAGGCAGACCGAGGTGTTGGAGCGCTGGTTGGCGTTCTTGGCGAGGTTCTCCACCCAGGGCGTGACCGTAACCCAATCGTTGAGCGCCTTGGCGTTGGCGTCCGAGCGCGCGATGGTGGCGGCAAGCCCACCGACCGATTTCGCCCAGGCGAGTGTGTCGAGATAATCCTCCACGCACAGCATCGACGGCGTGTTGATGGTCTCGCCGGTGAAGATACCCTCGATCAGCTTGCCGCCCTTGGTCATGCGGAAGATTTTCGGCAGCGGCCAGGCCGGTTTGTAGCTTTCCAGCCGCGCCACCGCGCGCGGAGAGAGGATCAGCATGCCGTGCGCACCCTCGCCGCCCAGCGCCTTCTGCCAGGAGAAGGTGACGACATCGAGCTTGGGCCAATCGAGTTTCTGCGCGAAGGCCGCCGAGGTGGCATCGCAGATGGTGAGGCCGGAGCGGTTAGCGGCGATCCAGTCGCCGTTCGGCACGCGCACGCCGGAGGTGGTGCCGTTCCAGGTGAACACCACGTCGGTGTTGAAATCGATTTTGCCGAGATCGGGCAACTCGCCATACGGCGCTTTCAGCACTGTGACGTCCTTCAGCTTGAGCTGTTTCTCGACGTCGGTGACCCAGCCTTCGCCGAAGCTCTCCCAGGCCAGCATGGTGACGGGCCTGGCGCCGAGCAGCGACCACAGCGCCATTTCCACCGCGCCGGTGTCGGAGGCCGGCACGATGCCGATGCGGTAATCGGCGGGCACTTCCAGCAGTTCGCGGGTGAGATCGATGGCGCGCTTGAGCTTCGCCTTGCCGATCTTGGCGCGGTGCGAGCGTCCTAAAGCTGCGTCGGTGAGGGCTTGCAGGCTCCAGCCGGGGCGCTTGGCGCAGGGGCCGGACGAGAAGTGCGGGGTGGCCGGCCGCACGCCGGGCTTCATTGCTGTCATCGTCTATCCTTCCAGATAGGTGCCTCTCGTTGGGGAGAGGTGTCCCACTGGCGGAGATAGGCTACTTGGCCGCCGCGGTCAACAGTGTCGTTGCAGGAAAATTGCCGAGCGCCGGCGTGTGCGACGAAGCGCCGCTAGAACTTCACGCCGAGGGCGACGCGGGCCGTATTGAGATTGGCCCTGATCCCTGAAATCGGCGCGAAGCCGACGAATTCCCATTCGCCGCGCACGAACACATTTGGCAGCAAGGCCACGTCCATGCCGAGGCCGGCGGTGAAGCCGCCGACGATCGCACCGTTCTTGGTGGTGGTCAGCCGCGTCAGCGGGATATTGTCGTAGCCACTGACTGCCAGAGTCACGGTGGCCGCGTAGTCGAAGCGGCCGACCGCGCCGCCGACAAAGGCGTAGGGCAGAAACTGGCCGAATGCATAACCAGCGCGACCGCGAACGGTTGCATGATCAACGAGCTTGAGCGACGCCGTCGCTGACCTAGCCACTGTATCGGTACAGGTCGTTATCGCGGGGTCGGGCGTTGTGCATGAAAAGGTAACTGTAAGCGGGATTGGCGTGGCGGACGAAGACGAGTTCATGGACGACGTGTAGTTGTAGGCCATGTCGAAACCGACGACGAGCTGGTCCCACTGAAAGTTATAGCCGAGAAAAGCACCGTACGACTGGCCATGGGCTATATTGTTCGACAGCAACGCCCAGTTTTCGGGGTGCACCTGGTCTTTAAGTACTGTGTTGTTCAGGCTATCGGCGATCCACTGGGTGGCGGCGTTGCTGAAATCGGTGTCCATGTTTGCCACACCGGCCTGCACGCCGAAATTCCAGCCGTCCCAGCGGCTGTAGCTTTTCGTGCTGAACATGTCGGAATACGAGCCGCGCAAGGGAAAATCGTCCAGATCGGCGGCGGCGGCGGCCGGCGCCAGCAGAATCACAGCGAGCATGGCGACGCCGGCGCGCAAACGCCAGCGGCGGCGGCGCGCAGCCGCGCTGTTATCGCGTGTAACGCAGATCATCGAAGCTCCAGCGCAATCCGACGCGCAGCTCGTGCGCCGCCACATTCTTGAAGGTCGTCGCCGCGAACACGTCGTTGCCGGTCGAGAGGTTGCCGATATTGAGGTAGCGGTAGCCGACATCGACCATCATGTTGTGCGAGATGGGAACGGCGAGCCCGGCCATGCCGGCCCAGGCGAAATTCCAGCGGCCTTTAGCCCCCTCGCCGCCGATAGGCGGAGCGGCGGTGCCCACGTAATCGGACACACGCGCATAGGCGGCGCCGACGCCGCCGCCGATATAGGGCGTGATGCGATACCAGGTGCCGAGATCGATATAACCGTTGAGCAGCGCGGTGGTCGCCTGGATCTTGGCGGTGGTGTCGCCGGCGGCCGCGACCGTGCCCTGATACTTCACCGGCGACGCGTAATCGATGGTGACGTCGGTACGCAGCCATTTGCTCTTGATGCCGGCGCCGAGGCTGGCGGTCATGCCCTTGCCCAGGCTGCTGTCGGTCGGATTTGGCGGCGATGCCGACTCCGTGCCGCCAATCAGTCCCCAATGCCCGCCGAGATCGCCGCGCAGATACCAGCCGCCATTGTCGACGAACGAGCTGCGGTATTGCGGCAGGGGCGGCAGCGGATTTTCCGGCATATCGGCGGCCTGTGCGAGCGCGCAAGAAAGCGCCAACGCCGGACCGGAAACCGCAAACCTCCTCAAGTACCCCTTGCAACCCATGACCCGAATTCCTCGCTACGCTTACGGCGGCAGGCTCGCCGCTTACCGTTCATTCACCATGCCGCACAGAAGTTAAGGCGGGGCTAACCATGAAAATTGACCACGCCCGTTAACCGGGCGCGGCCGTCATCCCCTGCTGTTGAGCGGCGGCTGATACTGCGGCTGATAGACCGGCGGCGGCGGCGCGTAGACTTGCGGCTGCTGATAGTATTGGACCGGCCTGGAGTAGTCGGCGAAGCCGTCGAGGTTGAAGCGCAGGCCGAGCCTGAGGTCGTGCGAGGTCAGGTGACGAAATTCGAACGGCGCGAAAGTCTGGAACGCATCATAGCCAATGCCAGTGCCAGTGACCGCATTGCCGAGGTCGATATAGCGATAGGCTAGTTCGACGGTGAAATTTTTCGACACTTTGTAGGCGAGACCGGCGTGCAGTGCCCAGGCGAAATTCCACTTACTAGCTGTGGCGAAATTCGCATCGGCCGTGCAAGGAGCCATCGAGCCCTTGCAAGCGATACCCACGTCACCAAAATCACTGATCGTATTGCGGCTGAAGCCGATTCCGGCCCCAACAAAAGGTGTGACGTTGTACCAAGTGCCGATATCGACATACCCATTCAACAAGAATGTCCATTCCGACTTGCTGGCGGTGTAGCGGTCGGGTGCAAACCCGGTCCCGAATGGTGAGCCGGGAGGAAAAGCACCGATATCCAGACCGTGAAAGTTGGCCTTGCCGCGGTATTCGCCGGTCACGTCAAAGCGCAGCCAGTCATTGAAATTATATCCAACGCCAATTCCGAAGAGGGGCGCGGCATCGAAACTCTTGTTGGTATTCACGACCGACGCATAGCCGATATAGTTATCGCTAGCGAGGCTACCGACACTCTGATTGCTCATCCCGATATCGCCGCGCAGATACCAGCTGGAAAATTCCTGGATCACCGGCGCGGGCATGTAGACCGGCTGCGGTTGCGGATAATCGGCGGCATGCGCTGCGGTGACGGCGAGCAAGGCCGCGGTGCAGATCGAAATCGAAAGACGCGTGTTGAACATGGTATCGTCCCTTGTCGGTTCCACCGGACGGATGGCGGCTGGATGACCGGGACGATGGCAGCAAATCCTTAAGTGCAACTTAACCTTGTTTTTTAACCACGCTTCTTAACAAAAAACATGCCCGAGGCCGCGCGCGGACGCGGCTGACAAGCTCAGCGAATCGGCAATTAAGAAGTTATTTACGCTTGCGGCAGTGCCCGTTCAGTCAGTACCGCCCTCACCCATCTCGCCGATGTGATGCTGGGCGTAGAGTTCCAGGCCGAGTTTGGCTACCAGGTCGAGCTGGGTCTCGAGGAAGTCGATGTGGTGCTCCTCGTCCGACATCAGCTTCTCGAACAGATCGCGGGTGACGTAATCCTTGACCGAATGGCAGTGGGTGGCGGCCTCCTGGTAGAGCGCGCGTGCCGACATTTCCGCCGCCAGGTCGCAATCCAGCACCTCTTTCACGTCCTGTCCGATGTGCAGCGGATCGAGCACCTGCATGTTGGGAAAGCCGTCGAGGAAAATCACGCGCTCGACCAGCTTGTCGGCATGCTCCATCTCTTCGACCGACTCCTTGCGCCATTGCTTGGCAAGGTCCTTGTAGCCCCAATTGTCGAGCAGCCGGTAATGCAGCCAATATTGGTTAACCGCCGTGAGTTCGTGACGCAGCGCCTTATTGAGGTATTCGATAACTTTAGCATCGCCCTTCATTGCACGCTCCTATGCCCGGCCCGCAGACGGTCAGGTGTAGCGCAACGGCAGTAGCCGCGGAAGCGGCGACCAACCCAGTTTAGAGAGTTTGCAAACTCAGCGCTGTTGCACCTTGCGCAGCCAGTCGTAGCTGACCAGACGCTCGGCCAACACGATCAACGAGGAGCGTGCGGTCGCATCCTCGATCGCCAGGAAGGCCTCGATCAGCCGCATGGCTTCCTTCGTGCGCGGATCGCCCTCGCTGCCGGCGGCGGCGAGTGCGTTCGGCGCGGCCGCCGGAAAATCGCGCGTCAGGGCGCTTTTTTCCGTGGTTTTCGAAGGCATCGGCACGACATTGAGGCCGGGCTTGCGGGGATCCTTTTGCATGGCGCCGTTGACTCGCATAAGCGGGCTTCGTTCACTGCTGGCAGTCCCGGCGCGCAACGAAGCAAAGCGCGCGCGACAACTCAGCGTTGAGCCTCGGCCACTGTCGGCAGCTTGTCATTAACGGCGTTATCGCATTTTATGAGCTTTCATCTCATAATGGTTCCATGGAACTCCGTCATCTGAAGTATTTCGTCGCCGTCGCCGAGGAGCTGCATTTCGCGCGCGCGGCCGAACGTCTCAATATCGCGGCGCCCACGCTCAGCCATCAGATCGGGGCGCTGGAAACCATGCTCGGCGCCAAACTATTGACGCGCAAGACCAGGAGCGCGGTCGCCCTCACCAATGCGGGCAAACGTTTCCTCATCGCGGCACGCGACGCGCTCAAGCAGGCCGCCTATGCCGAGACGGTCGGGCGCCACGCCGCCCGTGGCGATACCGGATCGATTGCGGTCGGCTATGTGTTCTCGAATGGCTGCGGCGGCCTAGTTTCCTCCACACTGGCTGGCTTCCGCAAAACGCATCCGGAAGTGTCGTTCCAACTGGCGCGCATGCAGACTTTCGCGCAGTTCAAAGCACTGATCAACGGTAATCTCGATGTCGCCTTCGCCCGCGCGCTGGCGCGCTATCCCACCGGACTGGCCGGTTTCATCATCGAACGCCAACCGTTCAATCTGGTGCTGCCGGAGAACCATCCCCTCGCCGCGCGCACGCAGGTGACGCCGGCGATGCTGGTCGACGAGTCCTTCATCGGAATGACGCTGGAAATGGAAAGCGGATTTTGGGGCAACATCGCCGCCGTCACCCCGCCCGGCCTATCGCTGCGCATCGTCGAGCGGGCGCCGGACGCCTTCACGGTGCTGGCGCTGGTGGCCGCCGGAATCGGCATCAGCGTGCTGTCGGAGTCGCTATCCCGCATCAACATGCCCGGCCTGACGTTTCGCAAGCTTGTCGGCGTGACACGAACGGCCGACCACGCCGTGGTCTACCGCAAGAACGAAAGCGCGCCGGTGGTGAAGGCGTTCATCGACTTCCTGCGCGCCGAGGCCAAGCGGCGCTGATCGCTTATTTTTTTAGCTGCCGCTCGAACATGGCGAAAATCTCGCACCAGTCGATCTCGGTTGCGGCATGGTCGTGGATATCGCGATCCGGCAGCGCGTAGCCGTGGCCGGCGCCGGCATGGACGTTGAAGCGATAGTTGAGATCGCTGCGGCCGCCGAGCACCCCTTCGAGGGTGGCCAGCACGTCCGGCGCGGCAAAACGGTCGTTGGCGCCATAGCCGCAATAAATCTCGCCGCGCATGAGATGGGCGAGGCGGTGCGGCGAATCCGCGGCCTCGCTGACCAGCCGAGTGCCATGCAGGCTGGCATTGGCGCGAAATCTCTCGGGAAACTCCTGCGCGACCTGGAAGGCGAAGCGGCCACCCATGCAAAAGCCGACCGAGCCGGCGGCGCCGTCAACGACCGGCTCGCCGCGGCAGAAGTCGAAGATTGCCGCGACGTCGGTGCGCACGGTCTGCCGGTTGAGCTTCAGCGCGTGACCGCGGATTTGCTCCTGCAGCGGGGCGGGCAACGTGTCGAACGACACCATTCTGCCGGCATCGTTGTAGCGCGCGTAGCTGACCTTGCCCTCGCGATAGTACAGATTGGGCAGCAGGCAATAATAGCCATGCGCCGCCACGTTACGCGCCAGCGCAAACAATTCCTCGCGCAGGCCCCAGACGTCCATGAACAGCACGACCAGTGCATAGCGGCCGCCGCCGTCCGGATGAGCGGCATAGCCGTTCATCGTCCCATCCGCCGTGCGGATATCGACGTGTCGCCCGGTGATGCGATAGCCCAGCATGTTACTTGTCGGGATCGAGCTTCAAGCCGACGAGGATCTTCGACCAATTGGCACGGTCTTGCTTCACGCGTTCGCGCAACTGCTCCGATGTGCCGCCCAGGGCGCGCATGCCGATCTTCAGCAACTGCTGGCGGGTTTCCGGCTTGCGCAGATGGGCATCGATGGCGCGATTAAGCTTGCTGACAATCTCGGGCGGCACATTGGCGGGCGCGTAAATCGCGTTCCAGGTCGAACCGACGAGGTCGAAACCGCTTTCCTTCATGGTCGGCACATCGGGCAGAAAGTCCACGCGCTCCGCGGTGGTCACCGCCAGGATCTTCGCCGATTGCGATCCCGGACCGAAGGCCGGGAATCCGATGTCGATCTGGCCGCCGAGCAGATCGGTGACCATTTGCGGCGCGCCACGATAGGCGATGAAGCTGCCGTCGATATGAGCTTCGCTCGCGAACAGAACGGCGCAAAGATGACCCATGGTGCCGGGGCCGGAATGCGCGATGCTGAGTTTGTTCTGCTTCTGCTTGGCGTAGGCGAGCAGATCTTTGACCGTGTTCAGGCCCAGTTTGGGACTGGCGAGCAGCACATTCGGGGAGTCGGCCGCCAGAATGACCGGCGTGAATTCCTTGTCCATGTCGTAGCCGACGGCTTGCTCCATGATCGGGCGGAACACCACCGGGCCGATCGCCGTGACCAGCAGCGTGTAGCCGTCCGCCGGCGCCCGGGCGACCGCCATGGTGGCGACCGCACCGCCGCCGCCCAGCCTGTTCTCCACGATGACCGGTTGACCGAATACTTCCGTCAGATTTTGCGCAATGGAGCGACCGAGATAATCCATGCTGCCGCCGGCCGGGAACGAGACCACCAGCGTGATCGGCCGCGTCGGCCAATCCTCGGCCGCCGCCGGCTGTGGGGCGGCGCCCAGCGCGAACGCGACGGCGATAAGACGCATCGCTCTGCAAAACGCTAACCGGGGCATGACGAGCCATGCGCGCATTACACTTATCCTCCACCGAATACGACGTTTCTTGAGGGCATCCTCGGGCAGGTCGCGGCCGCAAGCAATGCCGGTACAGCGGGTTTCGGACGGTATTTCGCGGCGGTAAGCGGCCCGCAGGCGCCGATCAGGAGCCTGGGTGTGCGGCGCAGGCACAGCCGACCGGGCAGCCGGCGCCGGCCAGGGCTTCGTCCATGATCGCGCGGATTGAGCGGGCGCAGCGGCCGCATTGAGCGCTGCAGCCGAGACAGCCATAAACTTGTCCGGTCGTGCGCGGCGCTGCGGTGCTCACGGCGCCCCGGACATCGTGGTCGCTCAGGACGTTGCAGGAACAGACGATCATTGGCGGTCCAGCGATTGCGAATGATTTGCAGATTGACGCATGTCGCTACCGATTTCCTTGACCCAAGTCAAACCAAAACGGTCTTTGAAATCGTTCTAAAGTATTGATGGAACTTGTATTTTCTCCGAGCCGGGTTCCCGACCCGCGCAGCGCGCCCGTTCAAATCTGGCGGAAATGACAAGAAAAATTGGCGGATCGGGCCGCGACTCATGCCGCCACCTGCGACAGCGCCTCGATCACGTCGTCAACCACGGCCTCGACCAGGATCTTGTCGTCGCCTTCGCCCATCACGCGGATCACCGGCTCGGTTCCGGACGGGCGCACGATCAGCCGACCGCCGCGGCCGAGTTTCTTTTCGGCGCTGGCGATGGCCGAGCGCACGCCGGCATTCTCCAGCGGCTTGCCTTTCTGGTAGCGGATGTTCTTGAGCACCTGCGGCAGCGGCTCGAAGCGGTGGCAAACTTCCGACACCGGCTTGTTGCTGCGCTTGATCACCGCCAGCAACTGCAGCGCGGCGACGAAGCCGTCGCCGGTGGTGGTATAGTCCGACATGATGATGTGGCCGGACTGTTCGCCGCCGACGTTGTAGCCGTGTTGGCGCATGTGCTCGAGCACATAGCGGTCGCCGACCGGGGTACGGATCAACCCGAGACCGATGCCGGCGAGATAGCGTTCGAGCCCCAGATTGGCCATCACGGTCGAAACGATGCCATTGCCTTGCAAGCGGCCGTCTTCCTTCCAGCTTTCGGCGATGACGGCCAGCAGCTGGTCGCCGTCCACCACATGGCCGCGCTCGTCGACGATCATGACGCGGTCGGCGTCGCCGTCGAGCGCGATGCCGATATCGGCGCGCATCTCGCGCACCTTGTGGGTGATGGCGTTGAGCTCGGTGGAGCCGCATTCCTTGTTGATGTTCATGCCGTCGGGCTCGACGCCGATGGCGATGACATCCGCGCCCATTTCCCACAGCGCGCCCGGCGCCACCTTGTAGGCGGCGCCATTGGCGCAATCGATGACGATGCGCAGGCCCTCGAACGACACCGACTTGGGCAGCGTGTGCTTGGCGAACTCGATGTAGCGGTCCTGCACGCCGTCGATGCGCTTGGCGCGACCGAGGTCGCCGCTCTTGGCCAGCCGCTTGCTCAGGTCGGATTCGAGCAGTTTCTCGATCTCGAGCTCGACCTCGTCGCTGAGCTTGAAGCCGTCCGGCCCGAACAGCTTGATGCCGTTGTCGTCGAACGGATTATGCGAGGCCGAGATCATGACGCCGAGATCGGCGCGCATCGAACGGGCCAGCATGCCGACCGCCGGCGTCGGGATCGGGCCAGTGAGCAGCACGTCCATGCCGACCGAGGTGAAGCCGGCGACCAGCGCGGTCTCGATCATGTAGCCGGACAGCCTGGTGTCCTTGCCGATCAGCACGCGGTGGCGGTGCTCGCCGTTCTTGAACACCAGCCCGGCGGCCTGCCCGACCTTGAGCGCCAGTTCGGGGGTGATGACTTTATTGGCCCGGCCACGAATACCGTCGGTGCCGAAATAACGACGAACCATGAAATGCCCCTCGACGCCTACTTTTAGGTCTTGAGCCCCGGACGAAGCGGTTTTTGGCGGGCGGCGTGCGCCTGCCCGCGGGCCTGTATATAAAGCCAATACGTGAAAGTTACTTCAAAAATTATGAGTAATCATTACCGAGGGCGTTAACCGGGGACCGGGTGGCGAGCTTTTCCCCGGGAATACCGCCGGAACAGCCCATTTCGCAGGCTGTGGCGCTGTGCTAACCCCCATTAACCTTTGTCGTCCGTAGAGTCAGTTCTCCCCATGAAAAATATCACCTGCATCGACGACCTGCGGCAGCTTGCCCGCCGCCGGGTTCCGCGCGCCTTTTTCGATTACGCCGACAGTGGCTCCTACCAGGAGGAAACGCTGCGCGCCAACCGCGGCGACTTGGAACGGATCAAGCTGCGCCAGCGCATTTTGGTCGACGTCTCGCAGCGCAGCCTCGCCACCACCGTCATCGGGCAGAAGCTGTCCTCGCCGATGATCCTGGCGCCGGTCGGGCTGTTAGGCATGCAGCGCGGCGACGGTGAAATTCTCTCCGCCAATGCCGCCAACGCCGCCGGCATCCCGTTCACGCTTTCCACCATGTCGATCTGTTCCATCGAGGACGTGGCGGAAGCGACCCGCAAGCCGTTCTGGTTCCAGCTCTACGTCATCCGCGACCGCGACTTCTCCAAGGACATCCTGGCGCGCGCGGTGGCCGCCAAATGCAACGCGCTGGTGCTTACCGTCGACCTGCAGGTGCTCGGCCAGCGTCACCGCGACATCAAGAACGGCATGACGGTGCCGCCGGAAATCCGCATCGCGAATGTCATCGACGTGGCGACCAAGCCGGCCTGGGCCTGGAGCGTGCTCAACGGCCGCAGCAAGACCTTCGGCAATCTCGCCGGCCATGTGAAGGGCATGGAGAACGTCAACGAACTGGCCAAATGGGTGGGCGAGCAGTTCGACCCGGCGCTGTCCTGGAAGGACGTCGAGTGGATTAAGAAGATATGGCCCGGCAAGCTGATCCTGAAAGGTATTCTTGACGCCGACGACGCCAAGACCGCAGTCAAGCTCGGGGCCGACGCCATCGTGGTGTCGAACCATGGCGGCCGCCAGCTCGACGGCGCGCCGTCATCCATCTCGGCGCTGCCGGCGATCGCCGACGCGGTCGGCTCCGACACCGAAGTACTGTTCGACGGCGGCGTCCGCACCGGTGCCGACATCATGCGTGCGCTGGCGCTGGGCGCGCGCGCCTGCATGATCGGCCGCGCCTATGTCTACGGACTCGGCGCTGGCGGCCAAGTCGGCGTCGCCAAGGCGATCGACATCCTGGAGAAGGAACTCAGCGTCGCCATGGCGCTCACCGGCACCAACCGCATCGCCGACATCGACGGCCGCGTGCTGGTCGGCGGCGCGGCGACGAAAAAGGCGGCGAAGCGGAAGCGCTAGTTTGGATGATATGCCATAAGATCTCGGCATGCGTGTCAAAAGCTCTCATGCATGCGACGGAAAGCACATGAGCGCCGAAGTCTCCATCGGCGGCGCGCGACTGGCCCCGCATTCCCTGCGTGCGGCCGTGCTGGGCGAGGTGCATGCGCGCCCGTTCACGCCGGTCGAGAGCCCACGCCGTATCCTGCATTTCGCTTTCGAGACCGCCGGCGAGGCTGCCAAGGCCGACCGTGCCGCTCTGGCCGAATTCTGCGCCCGCCGCCAGCTCGAGCCGCTCAAGCCCTCGGCCAAGCAGCACCGTGTCGCCCTCGGCGGCGCCGCGCTGCGCTGGGAGCAGCACTCCGAATTTACCACCTACACCTGGGAACTGCCGTCGGCGAGCGCCGCGCCGTTCCATCCCGCAGCCAGCGCGCTGGCCGAACCGATGGCCAGCCTGCCGCAGCCAGGCCCGCTGCTGGTCGCGCTCGATCTGCACGTGCTGGCCGAGAAAAAGAAAAAACTCGCATTCGAGCGGCTATTCGATCACGCCAGCCTGGCGGTGGCGGAAAATTCCGAAGGCGACGCGCTGTTCGCCACCGACTTCCATGCCGATCCTTCCGGCTTCGTGCGCATTCTGCTGCTCGATCGCGGCTTGGGTCCCGAGCGTGCCGGCGCGTTGGTGCAGCGCGTCGTCGAACTGGAGACCTACCGCACGCTGGCGCTGCTCGGCCTGCCGGAGGCGCAGCGGCTGGCGCCGTCGATCAACCGCATCGAGCAGCGGCTGGTTGAAGTCACCGAGGAAATGCGGCGTACCGACCAGCTCGTCGACAATCACCGTCTGCTCGACGAATTGACCGAGCTTGCCGGCGAGCTGGAAGCCGGCGCGGCCGCCAGCCTGTTCCGTTTCGGCGCCAGCCGCGCCTATAACGAGATCGTGCAGCTTCGTCTGCAGACTATCGGCGAGCGCAAGGTCGAGAGTTTCCCGACTTGGTCGTCGTTCCTGGCGCGCCGCATGTCGCCGGCCATGCGCACTTGCGTGACCACCGAGGAACGGCAGGCCCATCTGTCGGAAAAGCTGGCGCGCACAGCCAACCTGCTGCGCACGCGCGTCGACGTCGAGCTCGAGCAGCAGAACCGCGACCTTCTCAAATCGATGAACGAACGCACGCGGTTGCAATTGCGGCTGCAGACGACCGTCGAAGGATTATCGGTCGCCGCCGTCAGCTATTACGTGGTCGGACTGTT
>JACQDO010000234.1 GCA_016201085.1 Hyphomicrobiales bacterium
CCGAACATCGAGGGCAAGGGAGCGGTGCGGCAGCGAGAACTGGTGATCAACAGCCTGCGCATGCGCCCCGACCGCATTGTGCTGGGCGAGGTCCGGGGCGAAGAAGCCTTTGACATGTTGCAGGCGATGAACACCGGCCACGAAGGCTCGATGGCCACCATCCACGCCAATACGCCGCGCGACGCCATCACGCGTCTGGAGCAGATGATCGGCATGGCCGGCCTGCCGATGACGGTGGCCTCGATCCGCGGTCAGATCGCCGGCGCCATCCAGCTGATCGTGCAGCTGTCGCGTCAGTCGGACGGCAAACGCAAGATCACCTCGATCGCGGAAGTCACCGGGCTCGAAGGCGACATCATCCAGATGCAGGAGATCTTCAAATACGTACGCACCGGCACCGCGCCCGACGGCACCGTGCAGGGCCATTTCCAGGCAACCGGCGTGCGCCCGCGCTTCCTCGGTCATCTCGCCACCCAGGGCATCAAGATCCCCGGCAGCTATTTCGACCCCACGCATCCGCTGTAATCCGCCATGACCGACTTCAACCCGATCTATCTGTTCTACCTGCTGATCGGCCTTTCGGCCGCGATGCTGGCGGAGGGCGGTTATCTGCTGTTCTACAACAAGGCGTCCTATCGCAAGAACATCAACCGCCGTCTCAAGGTGATGGAAGACAAGCCGGATCGCGAAAGCGTGCTAGTGCAGCTGCGGCGCGAGCGGGGCCTCACCAGCGGCGGCGACTACCGGCTGCCGCTGATCAATCTCAATCAACTGCTGCTGCAATCCGGGCTCTCCATCGGCTTCACACGGCTGATGCTGTTCATCGCGATCGGTATGGTCGCATCGTTTTTCGGCACCATGGTGTTCGACGGAAAACTGTCGCATGCCCTTGCCGTCGCTGCCTTCTGCGGCTTTGTGCTGCCGTTCATGGTGCTGCGGGTCCTGCGCGGGCGGCGGCAGAAGAAATTTGGCGCCCAGTTTCCCGACGCCATCGACATCATTGTGCGCTCGTTGCGCGCCGGTCACCCGGTGCCGATCGCCATCAACATGGTGGCGCGCGAGATGCCCGATCCGATTGGCACCGAGTTCGGCATCGTCACCGACGAGATCACCTACGGCGCCGACCTGGAAACCGCGATGCGCAGTCTGTTTTTCCGTGTCGGTAGCGACGACCTGCCGCTATTCGTGACCGCGGTGGCAATTCAGGGCTCGACTGGTGGCAATCTCGGCGAAATCCTCGAGAACTTGTCGGCGGTGATCCGCCAGCGCTTCAAGATGCGCCGCAAGATCCGCGCGCTGGCCGCCGAAGGCCGCGCCTCGGCGCTGATCCTGTCCTCGCTGCCGATCGGCATGTTCGCGGTCATCAATTTTGTGACGCCGGATTTCTACGCCAGCGTCTGGGATCAGAGCCTGACCAAGATCGGCCTGGTGCTGGCGGGCAGCTGGATGGGCATCGGCAATTTCGTCATGTACCGCCTGGTCAACTTCAAGATATGAAGGTCAAGATCTGAGCCATGGACATCATCTCCTACACGCTCAGCAATATGTTCCGCGACAACGCCAGCATGCTGATGGCGTTGCTGGTGTTCCTCGCCACCGGCACCATTGCGTTCGCGGTGATGGCCTTCGCGCGCGTGCGCGGCGCGGTCAAGAAGCGCACCTCGCGCATCCTGGACGACGAGCGTGCATCCCAGTCGACTCGCTCGCTGCGCTATTCGAGCCTCAAGGCGGTGACCCAGCTCTTGGAATACACCACCAAGCATTACGCCGCGACCAATGACGACAATATGAAGGTGCTGCGCCGCCGCCTGATCCAGGCCGGCATTTACGATGAGCGCGGCGTCGCCTTCTTCTTCATCGCGCGCACCGCGCTGGCGGTCGGTCTGGCCTTCGCTTTGTTCGTGTTTGGGCCGCTGCTGATCTCGCAAGGCGGCTCATTCTTCTGGTTGATGGTGATCGTCGGCGGCATCGTCGGCTATGTCGCGCCCAGCATCTATATCGACCGGCGTATTGCCGCCCGCAAGGACGAGCACCGCGGCGGCTTTCCGGATTTCATGGACCTGCTGGTGGTGTGCGCGGATTCTGGGCTGTCGATGGAAGCCTCGTTCGAGCGCGTCGGCCGCGAGCTCGGCGACAGCTATCCGTCGCTGACCGCCAATATCCACATGACAAATCTGGAAATTCGCGCCGGCAAGAACCTCAAGGATGCGCTGGAGCGCTTCGCCGAACGGCTGGCGCTGGAGGAGGCGCGCGCGTTCGCCACTTTGATCAACCAGTCGATCGATCTCGGCTCCAGCATCACCGATGCGCTGCGGGTCTACAGCGACGACATGCGCCATAAGCGGCTCTCGCGCGCCGAGGAAAAGGCCTATGCGCTGCCGGCCAAGCTGGCACTGCCGATGATGCTCTGCATCTTCCCGGTGATATTCGTGGTCATTCTACTGCCGGTATTTGTGCGTCTCAGCGTGGGCAATTTCTGAGCGTCCGCCCGGCCCGTGCCGGATGAAGAATTCGTTAACTACCATCCTCTAGCCTGACGGACGTCCCACACCCGGGCGTTTCCGACAGGCTTTGTCATGCGTAATGGATTAGCCCGAGCGCTGCTTGTTGCGGTCGCCGCCGTGTGGCTGGCGGGCTGCAATACCGACGGCAGCTATTCCAACCTGTTCGACTCGAAGACGCCTGGCACCGATGCCTTCGCCTCGGCGCCGGCGGCCGGCGATCTCGACACCGCCTCGATCGGCACATCGGCCCCGGCCGCGCCGGGTCTGCTCGGTGGCGATCCGAACGACGACCTGAGCGTCGGCAAGAAGTACTATCGCGCGGCGAATTTCGGTTTGGCGGAAAAGCATTTCCGCCGCGCGGTCGAGAACCATCCGCGCGATGCGGAAGCCTGGCTTGGGCTGGCGGCTTCCTACGACCGCCTGCGCCGTTTCGAGTTTGCCGATCGCGCTTACGGCCAAGCCATCGGCATAGCCGGGCCGACGGTCGAGATCCTCAACAACCAGGGCTATTCCTACATGCTGCGCGGCGACTATAAGCGCGCGCGCGAGAAACTGACCGTGGCGCAGCGACAGGATCCGCGCAATAAATACGTGGCCAATAACCTCCAGCTGCTGGAGGACAGTGCGCGCAAGGGCAAGGCGATCGAATAACGGCGAGGCTCGCCAGATATCGCGCTCCGCTATGCCCAGCCATTATGCGGGGCATAGGTGTCTTTATCGCCCGCCCGCCCGCAACATCGTTCACCGCTTAAAATTCCGGTTTCCGGTGTCCTTAAGGAAATTCCCGTAGTTGCCGGCCTGCATCGCTCCGCCATATTCGCGATATGGAAAGCGACCCGCAACAGCGGCCCCCCGACTGCACCTGCGATGGCGAAGGCCTGCAGCTCGTCAGCAGCGTGCCGCGTGTCGGTGCGCTGCCCGAGCTGTACACCTATCGCTGCGAGGCGTGCGGCCACGTCAAGACGCGCGAGGTTGGAATAAACGACAAGCGCAAACGGTGAGTGGCCGCCCCGCGTTGTCGCCTTGATCCGGCGACCCATCGACTATCGTTGCCGTGCCCGGCCATAGCCATCCGAAGGACGGCGTCGCTTCGCTCGCCCATAGCCATCCGAAGGACGGCGTCGCTTCGCTCGCCCATAGCCGTCCGAAGGACGGCGTCGCTTCGCTCGCCCATAGCCGTCCGAAGGACGGCGTCGCTTCGCTCGCGACCGAAATGATCTGGCCGAGCACGACGATTCTTCCGATACATGCCGGCTTCACGCCTTAAACTTTATTGTCTGGCGCGGTGAATATGCGAATATTGCCAAACATGTGGGGTTGATCCGGGGATAGGGTCGCTAGAGGCGGCCGCCGGTCGTGCCCATCGATTTCCCGGCCATAAGGGAAACGACGGACAAACAGGGAGGAATTCATGAGGAACGGCAAGTCAATGCTATCGCGCCGCGCGCTGCTGAAGGCGGGCGCGGCGATCGGCATTCTTCCTGCGGGGCGGGTGTTCGCGCAATCGTCGGAGCCGCTTCGCATCGGCTTCCTCACCGTCCTCACCGGTCCGCTTGCGGCCGGCGGCAAGCAGCAGGAAGAGGGCGCCGCGCTCTTCCTCAAGGAACGCAACGGCACGATCGCCGGCCGCAAGGTCGAGCTGCTCACCCAGGACACCGCTGGCAATCCGGCGCTGGCCAAGACCAAGATGCAGGAGTTGGCGGAACGCCACAAAGTGCATGTGGCCATCGGCCCGCTGGCGACCAACGAGGCGCTGGCGATGGACAGCTACCTGCGCGAGTCAAAGACGCCGCTCATCACGACCACGTCGTCGGCAACCGTCGATCTGAAAGCGCGCCAGCCGCATCCTTATGTCCTGCACGCATTCGGCACCGCGCCGCAGGTGACCTATCCGCTCGGCGACTTCGCGGCGAAGGAGCTCAAGTTCAAGAGGATAGCCATCGTCGCCGAGGACTTCACCTACGGTCACGAGGGCGCCGGCGGTTTCCATCTCGCTTTCGAAGCGGGCGGCGGCAAGATCGTGCAGAAGCTATGGCCGCCGCTCAACGCGCCGGAATACGCGCCCTATCTGGCGCAGATCAAGCCGGACGTGGACGCCATCTACACCGGCTTTGCGGGCGCCAATCCGCTGCGCTTCCTCAAGCAGTTCGCCGACTACGGGCTGAAGGGCAAGATTGCCGTGCTCGGCAACACCACCATGACCGACGAGGGCATCCTCAGAGTGATGGGCGATGAGGCGGACGGTGTCTACAGCGCCGGCTGGTACGCCGCCGGTCTCGATACCCCGGACAACAAGAAGTTCGTCGCCGCCATCAACGCCGAATACAAGCACGATCCCGGCTTCTACACCGCGGGACCCTACACCGCGCTGCTCATCATCGAGGAGGCGCTCAAGACCACCGGCGGCAAGACCGACGATGCGGCGGCCTTCCTGAAAGCCCTGCACGGCGTGCAGTTGACGCGCGGGCCGGCGGGCCCGATCAAGCTCGATGAGTACAGCAACCCGATCATGGACATCCACATCCGTAAGGTCGCGCGCGTGAACGGCAAGCTCACCAACACCATCCTCAAGACCTATCCGAAGGTGAATCAGTTCTGGACTTACGATCCCAAAATGGCCGTCCAGCAGCCGGTGTTCTCGCGCGATTTCCCGCCGAGCAAGTACCTCGAATAGCGCTCACCGTCATTGCGGGACGGCGCCAACGGGTTCGGCCCGGTTGGGCCGGCCCGATGACAGGCTCCGGGATCGCTCGAGCCCCGGAATGACGATTTGCCTGGCCTTGGCTTAATGGTTAAGTGGTCATGCATGACCAGTCTCCGCCCCATCACGGTCATCACCGGCGCGTCAGCCGGAATCGGCGCAGAGCTGGCGCGCGTGTTCGCGCGCCACGGTCATGAACTGGCGCTGGTGGCGCGGCGCGAGGATCGCTTGCGCGCGCTTGCCGACGAAATCGCCGCGACCGGCGCGCGCAAGCCGATCGTGATCGTGGCCGACCTGACGCAGGGCGATGCCGCCCGGCGGATCGGCGAAGCGCTCGCCGCGCAAGGCGCCGAGCCGCAATTCATGGTCAACAATGCCGGCTTCGGCCTGGTCGGTTCGGCCGCATCGCGCGACCGCGACGAGCAGCTGGCTATGATCGACCTCAATGTGCGCGCTTTGACCTCGCTCTCGCTCGCCTTTGTCGACAGCCTCGCGCGTCACCGCGGCGGCCTGCTCAATGTTGGTTCGATGGCCGGCTTCATGCCAGGGCCGGGCATGGCGGTGTATTACGCCGGCAAGGCCTATGTGCTGTCGTTCACCGAGGCGCTGCACAGCGAGCTTAAAAGCCGCGGCGTGCGCGTCAGCGTACTCTGTCCGGGGCCGGTGCCGACCGAATTCGCCGATCGCGCCGGCGCCAAGAAAGGGCTGGCGCCCAATATTCTCACCCAGTCCGCCGAGTTTGTCGCGCAACAGGGTTTTGACGGCTTGATGCAAGGCCGGCGCGTCATAGTGCCCGGCACGCTCAACAAACTGATCATCATGTTGATTCGCCTGTTCCCGCGCAGCCTGCTGCTGGCGATCATCGATTCCCGGCAGGCTCGGCGCCGCTCCGCGCACGGGACATGATTCCGTCGCTCATATTGCAAACGCCGGCAAAGCCGTTAGTACTCGCTAGGCGTTTGAGAGCGCGCCCCGATTCGCCATGCTGAAGCCGGTTCTGCTTATCCTGCACCAGGAGCATTCCTCTCCCGGCCGCGTCGGCCAGACGCTGGCGCGGCTCGGCTATCCACTCGACGTCAGGCGCCCGCGTTTCGGCGATCCGCTGCCGGACAGCATGGACGAGCATGCCGGCGCGGTGATTTTCGGCGGTCCGCAAAGCGCCAATGACAGCGAAGATTTCGTCCAGCGCGAGATCGACTGGATCGGCGTGCCGCTGCGCGACAAAAAGCCTTATCTCGGTATCTGTCTCGGCGCGCAGATGATGGCGCGCCATCTCGGCAGCCGCGTGTTCCCGCATCCGCAGGGCCATGCCGAGGTCGGCTATTATCCGATCCGTCCGACCGCGGCCGGGCTCACGGTCTGCGCGCAGTGGCCCGACCATGTCTATCAGTGGCATCGGGAAGGCTTTGACCTGCCGGGAGGCGGCGATTTGCTGGCGGAGGGCGATGCCTTCTCGGTGCAGGCGTTTCGTTATGGCACCGGCTACGCGCTGCAGTTTCACCCGGAAGTCACGCACGCCATGATGTATCGCTGGCTCACGCGCGGCGCCCACCGAATGGAACTGCCGGGCGCCAAGCAACGCCACGAGCATATCGCCGACCGCGCGGTGCACGATCTGGCCTCGCGCAACTGGCTGTCGGCTTTCATCGATCATTGGATCGGCAACAAGCCGGGTGATTTACCCGCCTATCAGCCGACGCCACCGGCCGCCTGAA
>JACQDO010000235.1 GCA_016201085.1 Hyphomicrobiales bacterium
GAAGGCTCCGGAGGCGCCGGTGACGATGGCCGTCTTGCCTTTGACGTCGAACAGCGAGTGCGGGTTTTTCAGGAAGGTTTCGGACATTGCAGTTACTCCTAATCTGTCTCCGTCACCCTGATGTGCGAGCGAAGCGAGCCTCGAAGGGCGACGGCCCGGGGCCGTTCATCCTTCGAGGGCCGCGCTGCGCGCGGCCACCTCAGGATGACGGGTCAACTATTTCGGCGGCATCGCCACCGCGACCACGATCGAGCAGACCTCGTTGCCGCGGTTGATGATCTCGCGCGATTCATTCGGCCCGATCGTGCAGGAATCGTAGGGCTTGAGCACAGTCTCCTTGCCGTCGACGATCACGGTGAGCTCGCCGGCAAGCACGAAATAAACCTTCTCCGGCGGCGAGGCATCCGGACCGGCGCCCCCACCCGGCAAAAAGTGCGACAACCCGACGATCAAGCCCTTGGTGCCGCCGGCCTCGGCGCCGAACAGGCGCAGACTGGTGCATGCGCGATGGTTGGCTGCGTCGTAGGCCTTGGCCTCGGCAAAACGTCTGACCTGCATTAGATTTTCCTCCCGCGTTCGATTTTGTATTTACCAGTCGGGTCGACAATGGCGACCAGACGCACGATGCAGCCGTCGCCGCGATCCCAATTCCACGGGAAATAGGCGAAGGTGACGCGCTTGCCGGTGACCTTGTCGATATCGCCGCCGACATTCTCGATACCCATGATGCCGGCCTGGAAGATCTTGCGGTGCACCGGTTCCCATTCCGGGAAGTCGTCCTTCCAGTCGCGGCCACCCGACCATTGCTTGTATTCCTCGGCCAGATGCGGGTGCAGCGGGCCGTTGCGCTGCGGGCCGATGGCGGTAGCGAGCGGATGATCGTTGGCCTGGGTGTCGTGCCCGATCACCTTGACCTTCTTCTTGATGAACCAATCGGCCGCCGACGGCACGAAACCGGGCGCGCGGCAGAAGTAATCCTCGCTGTCCTCGTAGAACTTGTGCCAGCCGGTGTTGACGATCACCACGTCGCGCGGCCGCACGATCTTGCCGCAGGCCTTTTCCAGGTCGTCGCCGGTGATCGGCTCCCACTTGTTCTTGGGGATCGACACCACGATGCCGGAGCCGAAGAAATGCGGCAGCGGCACTTCGTCGATGAACGGCGTGCCCTGGATGACGTGCGCCGGCGCGTCGATATGCGTGGTATTGTGCATCGAGGTGGTGATGCGCTGCGACAGCACGCCCGACTTCGCCATGTAGTGGATGCGCTCGATCTTGACGTCCTCGAAATAGGGCCAGTTCGGGGACTGATAACCGAAGCGATGGGACAGGTTGTAGAACTCCAGCCCCATGCTGTTCTTGAGGTTCTCTTCGAACATGACGCCGCGAATTTTCTTGGCCACGGCATTCTCCTTTTAAGTTTCGCGCGGTCGCGCTTGCTGTCGGAACGGGTTCGTCGTCTGGTTACGCCGCCTTTAGGCGGCGGCGGAGCTCATGTGGGTTTCCAGCGCGCGCTTGGTCGCCAACAGCCGTTCGGCGATCAGTGTCTGCCGGTTCTGGAAGCGTTGGGTCGGCACCGGCACCGAGATGGCGACCGAATTGCCGAGCGGATCCTGCAAGGCGACGCCGGCGGCGCAGATGCCGAGCGTATGCTCTTCGCGATCGAAGGCAACGCCGTTGCGGCGCACGGTCTTGAGATCGGCGAGCAGGTCGTCGAGCCGTGTGAGCGTCTTCGGCGTGCGTGAGTTATAGGAGCGCCCGATCAGCGCCTCCACGCCCGCATCGGCGAGCTGTGCGAGATAGGCTTTGCCGTTGGCGGTGCAGTAGAGCGGAAATGTTTCGCCGACCGCCGAGGCGGTGCGCAAGCGCTGCGAGCCGACCACCTGATCGATGAACACCAGGTGGTCTTTTTTCACGGTCGCCAGATCGACCGTCTCGTGCAGTTCCTCGCTCAGACGCTCGAGGTGCGGCCGCGCCAGCGCGATGAAGTCGCTGCGCACGGAAGCCGCCAGCCGCAGGATGGTGGGGCCGAGCCGCACGCGGCCGTTCGGCGTCGCGGCGATCACCAGTTTTTCGGTTTCAAGGGCTGCGACGATGCGCTGCACGGTCGAGCGCGCGAGATTCACCCGTTGCGCGATTTGCCCGAGGCTGAGCCCGGCGTTTTCGTCTTCCAGCGCCCGCAGGATGGTGGCCGCGCGCGCGATCACCTGAACCTGACTCTTGTCGTTGGTGACGTGACGGTTCATCGACACTACTCGCACACGGCGGCCACGAGCCGCCTTGCATCATGGTACACGATAGCCCAATATACGGTACAGGTGAAAGCGAAAAAATCGGCGGATGCAGGTCGCATCGCCGAAAGCTTGTTGAGGACACGCCATGGTCAAGAAGATCGCCCTGGAAGAGCATTTCCTGGATCCCGCCACCGAGCCCTATTGGCGGCCGACCATGGTCGACGTCGCGCCGGCCAAGACCGCGCAGCTTTATGACGCGCTCACGAATTTCGGCGAGCAGAGGCTGGCGATGATGGACAAGACCGGCATTACGCGCGCGGTGCTGGCGATCGCCGGACCGGGCGTGCAGGCCGAGCGCGATACCGCCACCGCCATCCGCAACGCGCGCGCCTCGAACGATTTTCTC
>JACQDO010000238.1 GCA_016201085.1 Hyphomicrobiales bacterium
CCAGGACCCGGAAACAGTAACGTTTGTGCCGACTGCAAAGGTAAAGTGCGCCAAAGCTCCGCCGAGGAAGGCACCCAGCATCAATAAAAATTCGAGCCAATATCCCCTTGGCGATACGGCCGGAGTGCCGGGTTTTTCAAACTCGCCGAGTTCTTTGAACTTGTTGTCAATGTATGTCTCGATCGACGGCCCTAAATCTATTCTTACGCGCGCTTTGCGTTCCAAAGATTTCGGCATGGCGTCTCACCTATAAAGCAGCTAATAGCATGATATCACCTAATCATGCGGCTACGTAGACCATTGCCCCCTAAATAAGGGAGGCCATTGATGCCTATGGCGGCGCGCATATTACCTCATCAGCTCTTATCGCCCAGCAGGCGCTTACCCCACCAGCCGCGCTTGGGTTGACCGCTGTCCTCGCTCGCCGTGGTGACGATCACCGGCGTTGGCGGCGGGATGGTCGGCGACGGCGGCGGGGCACCCTCAATGGCGATCGGCGCGGGTTCGCGGATGGTCGAACGCCGGCGCGGCGGTTCCGGCCGCTCTATCGGTTGCTCGCCGGCGGCAGGCTGCGCTTCCACGGCCTGCGGCAGCGGCGCCGGTGGCGGAGCGGGGGGCTGTTCGTAGGCCGAGCGGGCCTCGACCGGCGGCTGATAGGCTTGTGGCTCCGGGCGCTGATCGAACGGCGGCGGCACGCTGTCGGCATCCTGGTCGCTCACCGGCGGGAAATCGCTGCCGGCATGCATTTCAGCGGCCGGCCTTTCACCGCCCTGGTATCCGCCTTCGCCACCGCGTTGCCGATTGCGGCGTCCGCCGCGGCGTCCGCGCCGGCGCCGGCGACGGCCCTCCGGCGTGTCGGCGCCATCTCCTCCCGGCGCCGCGCTGTCGAGACGTTGCGGCTGTTCGCCGCCTTGCTCGTCGGGCGAACCGGCGTCGTGATCCTCGTGCGCGATGGCGTGTTCGGCCACAGCTTCGTGGGTGAATTGCGGCGCGCCCTCGCGCGGCGCTCCAGCCTCGCGCGGCTCGCCGCCACGGCCACGGCCGCGACCGCGCCGGCGCCGCCTGCGGCCGCCTTCGCGCTCGCCTTCGCCGCGCCCGTTTGTTTCGCGCTGCGATTCTTCTCCCTCGCCGACATCCGCGACCTGATGTTGCGGGATCGGGCCTTCGTCGGCTTCGGCCGCTTCCGCGGCCGCCAGTTCGGGATCGAGTTCGGCTTCGGCCTCGGTCTCGGCGTCGAGCACGTCCTCTTCCGCCTCGAGCGGCGAGGTAAGCTGCGGCTGCGCCGCGGCCAACGCCCGCGCTTCGTCCGGGGTGTGCACCTGCTCGCCGCGATCGACCACATAAGACTGCTGACCGGTCACCGTGGCGTCGGCGGAAATGGTGATGGCGATGCGGAAGCGCTCCTCCAGCCCGCGCAGATGCGCGCGCTTGTGGTTGAGCACATAGAGCGCGACTTCCGAACGGGTACGCACGATCAGATTGTGCGTGGCGCCCTTGTTGAGCATTTCCTCGATCGCGCGCAGCAATTGCAGCGCCACCGACGATACCGAGCGCACATGCCCGCTGCCGCCGCAGACCGGGCATTTTTCGGTCGAGCTCTCCAGCACCGAGGTGCGGATGCGCTGACGCGACATTTCCATCAGGCCGAAATGCGAGATGCGGCCGACCTGGATGCGGGCGCGGTCGTGCTTGAGCGCGTCCTTCAGCCGGCGTTCCACCGTGCGGTTGTTGCGGCCCTCGTCCATGTCGATGAAGTCGATGACGATGAGGCCGGCGAGGTCGCGCAGGCGCAATTGGCGCGCGACTTCCTCGGCCGCCTCGCAATTGGTCTTGAGCGCGGTGTCCTCGATGTGGTGCTCGCGCGTCGCCCGCCCCGAGTTGACGTCGATGGCGACCAGCGCTTCGGCCTGGTTGATGACGATGTAGCCGCCGGAGCGTAACTGCACGATCGGCGAGAACATGGCGTCGAGCTGGCTCTCGATGCCGTAGCGCGTAAACAGCGGCGTGCCGTCCTTGTACAGCTTCACGTTCTTGGCATGGCTCGGCATCAGCATGCGCATGAACTCGCGCGCTTCCTTGTAGCCATCGTCGCCGGAGACGACGATCTCGTCGATGTCCTTGCTATAGAGATCGCGGATCGAGCGCTTGGTGAGCGAGCCTTCCTCGTAGACGAGTTTCGGCGCCATCGATTTTAGCGTGAGATCGCGCACCGTCTCCCACAGGCGCAGCAGATATTCGAAATCGCGTTTGACTTCCGTCTTGGTGCGGCTGGCGCCGGCGGTGCGCAGGATCACGCCCATGCCCTCCGGCACCTCCAGCTCCTGGGCGATTTCCTTGAGCCGGCTGCGGTCTTCGCCGCTGGTGATTTTGCGGCTGATGCCGCCGCCGCGCGCGGTGTTGGGCATCAGCACCGAATAGCGGCCGGCGAGCGAGAGATAAGTGGTGAGGGCCGCGCCTTTGCTGCCGCGTTCCTCCTTGACCACCTGCACCAGCATGACCTGGCGGCGCTTGATCACCTCTTGAATCTTGTACTGGCGCGGGCGTACGCGACGTTGACGCTCCTGCGCTTCCTCCAGCGCATCGGCGCCGCCGACGTTTTCTACCTGATCGTCCTCGGCGTGGTCTTCGCCATTGCCGTCGCCCTGGCCGATTTGCTCGCCTTGCTGCTCGGCTTGAGCGCTTTGCTCTTCGGCCGGCGCCGGCTCGGCGGCGTCGGGGGCGAGATGGTCGCCGGTCTCGGCATGATCGTCGCCGGTGTCCTGCGTCGGTGCCGGTTCAATGGCGGGTTCGCCGGCAGGCAATTCAGCGGCGGCCGGCGCCGCTTCTGCCGCGGCGAGTTCAACCGGCAGCGTCTCGGCTGCGGGCGTCTCGGAAGCGGTGGGCGGTGCGGAGGCGGACGCTTCGGACGCCGGCACTACTGTTTCCGGAAGCTGTTCCGGCGGCAATCCGCCCAAAGCCGCTTCGCCCGGCTGAATTTCGGCGGCGTCGCCGGCGAATTCCTGCTGCGGCTGCGCGTCGCTGGCGGGCGCCTCATTGGCGATCGGCTCGCTGCGCCGTACGTCGCGGTGGCGATCGGAGCGGCGGTGACGGTTGCGGCCGCCGCGGCGGCTGCGGTTGTCGGCATCGTCGTCGGCGGCGCGCTGGGCGCGCTCTTCCTCGGCGATCAGCGCCTGCCGGTCGGCGACCGGGATCTGGTAGTAGTCGGGATGGATTTCCGAGAACGCCAGGAAGCCGTGGCGGTTGCCGCCGTACTCGACGAAGGCCGCCTGCAAAGACGGCTCAACCCGGGTGACTTTGGCGAGATAGATGTTACCGCGCAGCTGCTTGCGGTTAGCGGACTCGAAGTCGAATTCCTCGACGCGGTTGCCGCGTAGCACCACCACCCGGGTCTCCTCCGGATGGGTCGCGTCG
>JACQDO010000239.1 GCA_016201085.1 Hyphomicrobiales bacterium
CGGCTTGAGGCCATGCGCGCTCCAGATGCGTTGCACCGAACGGACGCTGATCCCGACCGTCTTGGCCATGGCCGCCGCCGTCCAATGGGTTGTCTCGCCGGGCGGCGCAGCGGCGGTGAGATCGATCACCCGCTCGATCACGGCGCGCGCGAGCGGCGGCTTGCGCGAGGGGCGGGTCTTGTCGCGCAGCAGCCCGTCGACGCCGGCCTGCATGAAGCGCTCCTGCCAGCGCCAGACCACCGATTTACTCTTGCCCGTCTGCCGCATGATCTCGGCGGTGCCCAAACCGTCTGCCGTGAGCAGGACGATCCGGGCGCGCCAAACATGCTTCTGCGGGCTGTTTCGATCGGCTACGATCGCTGCAAGTCGTCCGCGATCGGCAGCCCCAACGTTCACCACGATTCCTTTGCGCATCCCCCAGATTCGCATGCTT
The DNA here is from genome assembly GCA_016201085.1 of Hyphomicrobiales bacterium. Classification (GTDB taxonomy): domain Bacteria; phylum Pseudomonadota; class Alphaproteobacteria; order Rhizobiales; family Xanthobacteraceae; genus Pseudolabrys. Next base: position 434 of record JACQDO010000239.1, read on the forward strand.
GCGAGTCGCGGGAAATCCCTAAAGGGACTCGTTTGTTAGCGCGGGACCACTAGCGTGCCAACTTGTCGCCGAACAAGCCCACGATCGTATTGCGCAACCAGTTCGAAGCCGAGTCTTGGTGAAAGCGCCGATGCCAATACATGCATACGTCGAAGGCCGGGAATTTGACCTTCGGTCTGCAGACTCGCAGGTTCAGATTATTGGCAACGAGTGACGCCAGGTTGCCGGGGACGAGCGCAACCAGATCGGTTTCGGCGATGATCGGTCCGACGCAGAGGAAGCTTTTCACGTGTAGCGCGATCTCAGAGCGCACTTGCGGGCTGGTCAAGACTTTTTCAACGGCATACAAATGCCGCGTGCCTGGTGGGCTGGCCACAACATGACGCAGCTTGCGTATGCGCGCGGCTGTCAGAGTATCTTGCGCCGCTGGGTGGCCGTCGCGCATCAGGTAGACGAATTGTTCGCTGAACAATGCCTGCTCATGCATTTGCTTGCCCATGCCGGGAATAAAGCCGATGGCGAGATCGATATCCCCGGAGACGAGTCCGTCGGTGAGCTCCGTAAGCCCAGGTGATAGGGTCTCGATCATGACGTGGGGCGCGCCAATGGTCAGCTGCTGCGCCAAGCGCGGCAAAAAATAACGCTCGCCCATATCGGACATCGCTATACGGAAAGTGCGGCGGGCTTCGGTCGGTACAAATTCGACCTTCTTGGTCGTGCCGCGCACGATTTGCATCGCGGCGGCGATCGGCGCGGCAAGTCGCATGGCGACCGGGGTGGGCTGCACCCCGCGCCGCATCCGCACAAACAGAGCGTCGCCATACATTCTGCGCAGTTTCGCCAAGCCGTAGCTGACGGCCGGCTGCGATAGACCGAGGCGCGCGCCGGTTGCCGTTAGATTGCGGGTTCGGAACGTAACGTCAAACAGCTCCAGCAGATTAAGGTCGATTTGACGGCTGAGCGGATGGCCTTGCGGGTGCATGTTCAGTCATCCATATTTCAAATATCACAAATATTGTAATTTCATTTCATGAATATGCCAAGGCGTGTCTAGGTTCAAAAGGGGGCGGCTCGTCCCGTGACTGAAGCTTATGGAGGGTGTGACCCGGCACGCGGGAAGCGTGCTGGCCTTAAAAACGATCCGGGGGGTACCAATGAGGCAGTTTCAAAAGCTGGTGGTAGGTCTTCTCTTTGCCTGTGGCGCGCTGACAGCAGCGCCGTCTTTCGCCCAAGAGACCGTCAAGATTGGTCTTCCGATGCCGCTGACGGGGGTGCTTGCTGCTGTAGGCAAGCAGGCCGTCGCGGGCGCGCAGCTATATATTGCACTGCACGGCGACACGGTCGCCGGCCGGAAGGTGCAGTTAATCGTCAGAGACGACACCAGTGTTCCCGATGTCTCCAAGCGCATCGCCCAGGAGATGATCGTCAATGACAAGGTTGCCATCATTGGCGGCGGTTTGACCCCGAACGTGCTTGCGATCGCCCCGATTGTCAGCGAATCCAAGACGGCCACAGTCATCATGGTATCCGGCACATCGATCGTGACCGAACGGTCGCCCTATTTTGTGCGCACGAGTTGGACACATGCGCAGCAAGCGAGCGTTCTTGCAAACTGGGCGGCGAAGAGCGGCTCCAAAAAGGTTACCATCGTCTCCTCTGACTGGGCGCCCGGTGCCGAAGCCTCGGCAGTGTTCACCGAGTATTTTACCAAGGCTGGCGGTAAGATACTCGAAACCATCAAAGTTCCGCTGGCCAATCCTGACTTCGCGCCTTTCCTCCAGCGCGCTGGCGACACTCATCCAGACACGCTGTTCGTCTTCGTGCCGGCCGGTCAGGCGGCAGTTTTCGCCAAACAGTTCGTCGAGCGAGGTCTCGACAAATCAGGAATAAAGCTGATCGGCCCCGGTGATATCACCGACGACCACGATTTACCTGGCATGAGCGACGCCATGAACGGCACGATCACGGCAGGTTTTTACTCCGCCGATCACCGGTCGTCGATCAACAAGGACTATGTCGCTGCCTTCAAGAAGGCCAACCCGAATATGCGGCCGAATTTTATCAGCGTCAGCGGCTATGACGGCATGCACCTCATCTATGAGGCGCTGAAGAAGACCGGCGGCAAGACCGATGGCGACAGCTTGGTTGCGGCAATGAAGGGGATGGCTTGGGAAAGTCCGCGCGGCCCTATTTCTATCGACCCGGAAACGCGTGACATCGTGCAGAACATCTATATCCGCAAAGTCGAGAAGAAAGGTGGAGAACTCTACAATGTCGAGATTAGTACGGTCAAAGCGGTGAAAGACCCAGGCCACATGCGGAAGAAATGATCGCTGGGGCGGGGTCCAATCAAGATTCGATGGCGCTCCCGCTCGACGGCATACGCGATGGAACGGATAGATAACTTGGGGTTAGGAAAAGCGCACGTCGCGCGGACTTAAATTGGAGCATTAATGAGCTATCTACGACGGCTGCCCAAATTTGAATATTTCGCCCCCCACAGTATTGACGAAGCGTGTGACCTTCTCGCCGCTCACAGCAATGAGGTTCGGTTGCTAGCCGGCGGCACCGACCTCCTTCTCCAGATGCGCCGGCGAGAAGCATGTCCCGCCTATATCATTGGTCTCAAAGGAATTGCGAAATTGTCGGGCATACAGGTGCTCGCCGACGGTGGGCTCGCCATCGGCTCAATGACCACAATTAAGGCGCTGATGTCTTCGCCGGTCGTACGTGAGAACTATGGCGTGCTGGCCGAAGCCGCGGCTGGAATCGGCGGACCCGAACTGCGCAATGTGGCGACGATCGGCGGCAATCTCGCCGGCGCCCTTCCGTGCGCCGATCTTCCTCCTGCATTGATCACTTTGGGAGCAAAGGTCAGGCTCAAGAGTCGTAATAGGGAACGGGTGGTGCTGGTTGAAGATCTATTTCCGCAATTCGGCAAGACCGTCGCGCGACCGGACGAACTGCTGACGACTATCGAGTTGCCGAGCATCCCCTCTTCCAGCGGGGGGACTTATTTGAAATTCCACGATCGTCAGTCGATGGATATGACCACGGTGGGGGTGAGCGCCTTCGTAACCTGGGATCAGGCAAACGATGTGTTTCGCGACGTCAAGATCGGGTTGGCGAGCAGCGCGCCGGTTCCTTCGATCTCCTGAGGAGCTTGACCAAGCGCGCCATTAAAGGGGCACGCGACAAGGCCGCACCTTTGACCGGAGAAGCGTCGTGAAAAACCTGTTGCCCATCAGTCTGCGCGTCAACGGCGAAACCCACGATGTGCTTGTTCCGCCCTGGCGCACGCTGCTCGAAGTGCTGCGGGAACATCTCGGCCTCACCGGGGCCAAGCGCTCCTGCCAAGAAGGCCAGTGCGGCACCTGCACGGTTCTCATCGACGGCAAGGCGGTCAACTCCTGCCTCTATCTCGCGGTGGAAGCGCAGGGCAAGGACATCCAGACCATCGAAGGTCTCGCAACCGGCGGCAATCTCGATCAAATCCAGAAATCCTTCGTGCAGAAGGGCGGCATACAATGCGGATTTTGCACGCCCGGCTTCGTCCTTGCCACCAAGTCGTTGTTGAACGAAAACCCAAATCCGAGCGAGGACGATATCCGCACGGCCATGGTCGGCCATCTGTGCCGCTGCACGGGTTACGTCCAGATCATCGAGGCCATTCAAGACGCGGCCAGCCAACTCAAGCACGAGAGTGGGAACTGACATGAACGATCCACTCCGCAACGAGTACGACGTCGTCGGCCGACCGACCCCGAAGAAGGACGGTATACTCAAGGCTCTGGGCCGCGCCGAATATGCCGACGACATCAGCATGCCCGGAATGCTGCATGGCAAGCTGCTGCGCAGCCCGCATCCTCACGCCCGGATCGTGCGTATCGATATCAGTCGCGCTCAAGCCCTGCCGGGCGTTCGCGCCGTCGTCACGGGGAAAGACTTTCCCGGTGTCAAGTATGGAAATCTTCCGCAGACGCGCGACTATCTGCCGCTCGCCATCGACACCGTGCGCTATATCGGCGAAGAAGTGGCAGCCGTCGCGGCGATCGACGAGGACACCGCTGAAGAAGCGCTCGACCTGATCGAGGTCGAATACGAACCGCTGGCGGCGGTGTTCGACCCGGAACAAGCGATGCTGCCGGGTGCGCCGCTCGTGCACGACAACGCCACAGCCAACGTCTCCGCCCAGGTCGCATTCGAGTTCGGCGAAGTGGACAAGGCGTTTTCCCGCGCCGACTACGTCCGAGAAGATGTGTACGAGACGCAACCCGTCAAGCAGGGAATGCTCGAGCCGCACGCCTGCGTCGGGCAGTGGGACAACTCCGGTAAAATTACTTTGTGGTCGTGCAAGATGAGTCCCTATGTGGTGTGGCGGCAGCTGGCGATGGGGCTCGGCGTCGAGCTCGGCAGCGTGCGCGTCGTGCAGACTGTCGTCGGCGGGGGCTTTTCCGGCGGCAAGCAGGAAGCGATGCCGATGGACTTCTGCGCGGTCATGTTGTCGCGCAAGACGGGCAGGCCGGTTAAAATCGTGCACACGATGGACGAGGTGCTCACTATCGGCCACATGCGCCATCCGATGAAGATTTCACTGCGCACCGGAACAGACAAAAACGGCCGGATTCTGGCGCAACACTGCAAGATGATCGCAAACGGTGGAGCCTATTCGAGCATCGGCGGGTTCAGCATGTATCTCGCCGGCGCGATGCTCAATATTCCGTACCGAATTCCGAACATCCGATACGAGGCCAAACGCGTCTATACCAATAACGGTTTCTGCGGCGCTTTGCGGGGGCACACTAATACGCAAATCTGTTTTGCGCGCGACAGCCAGCTCGAATTGATCGCCGCCGATCTCGGCGTCGACCCGATCGAGATTCGGCACCGCAATGCCCTGCAACCCGGTGATGAAACGTCGAACGGCTTTCGTATCGGCACATTCGCATTCGACGAGTGTATCGATCGGGTCGTGCAGTTGTCCGGCTGGCGCGAAAAGCGCGGGAAATTGCCGAAGTATCGCGGGATCGGATTCGGATGCGGTTCCCATATCTCCGGTGCACGGCTGATGGGCCACTCGGCCTCTGCGGCGGAGATCAGAGTGCAGGAGGATGGCACGGTTCACCTGAGCACTGGATCGACCGACGTCGGACAGGGCGCCGATACGGTCTTGTCCATGATCGCGGCCGAGGTCCTCGGCGTCGAGGTGAACGATGTGCGTTTCGCGCTTGTCGATTCAGATTCCACCCCGGTAGACCCGGGAACGTTCGGTTCGCGGGTCACCTTCTTCACCGGCAACGCCGTCAAACGTGCTGCTGAAGATGCACGCCGGCAGCTCGCCGAAATCGCCGGGCAACGGATGAAAGCGAATCCTGACGATCTCGTGTTTCGCGGCCGCGAGATCATCAGCCGTCGTGACGATCGTCAGCGTATGTCGCTCAAGGATGCTGTGCGGTGGGGCGCCTTTCAGACCGGGCGTCTGGTGATCAGCCACGGAACCTATGCCGCAGGCGACGAGAAGATCGATTTTCGCACCGGCCATGGAAATCTATCGCCCGCCTACAATCCTTCCGCCTGCGCAGTCGAAGTGGAGGTCGATCCGGAAACCGGACAGGTGAAGGTTGTCGGTTTCTGGGGCGCGGACGATAGCGGCTTCCCGTTGAATCCCCTGGCGGTGAAAGGTCAGGTTATCGGTGCGACAGTCATGTCGTTCGGCCATGCTCTCTATGAGACACTCGTGCGCATCGATGGGAAGGTCATGAATCCGTCCTTCCGCGATTACAAGATGCCGCTGACGACCGATGTCCCGAAGCTGACCGATTTCCAGCACAGCAATGTCATCACATGGGAACCTGAGGGTCCGTTCGGCGCCAAAGAGGCTGGCCAAGGGGCGGGGACCGGGGTCATCGCTGCACTTGCCAACGCGATTTATGACGCCACGGGCGTACGACTGAATAGCCTTCCCTTGTCGCCAGATCGTATTCGTTTTGCGATCAAGCAAAAATACGAGACTGAGCGCGCCGGGAAAGAATCTCCGGTCGCAGCGGAATAGTTGAAGGCTCGTGCGAAACGAACGTTCGTCATCTAGAGCGCGCCAGCTTGAATAAATCGATCGAACGCAAGTGTGTCAACGCTCACCGATCCGCCTCGCAATTGCCGAGACGACCACACAGTCGATCATGAACGAGGAGAGTCATGCTCGAATATTGTACGCCCTGGCCGGAGCAATTTGCCCAGGAATATCTTCGCCGAGGGTACTGGAAAGCCGAAAGTCTCACCGATCTCCTGGAAACGCGCGCCAGCGCGTTTCCTGATCGCACCTTCGTTTCAGATGCGACAGGAAGGCTCAGCTACGGCGAGGTGGACAAACTCGCCGATCGTGTGGCGCTGCGACTTGTCGACCTTGGTCTGAAACCGCGCGATATCGTTCTCCTGCAATTTCCGAATGTCCGCGAATTCATCATCATTTTCTTTGCCCTGCAGAAGATCGGCGTCATTCCGGTCATGTGTCTGCCGTTGCATCGCGGCAGGGAACTGACCTATTTCGCGCAGCTTACCGGCGCCAAGGCCTATTTCTTCCCGCAGCGATTTCGTAATTTCGATTACGTTCCGATGGCTAAGGAAATCCAGTCGGCGGCACCGACATTGCAATTTTTACTGGCGATCGGAGACGGGACAGAAAGTGGCGTTTCATATCTTGGTCCGTGGATCGAGGAGGAGACTCAGGTGCGCGACGTCAAACGCGCGCTGGCACCGCACCGGCCCGATCCATTCGAGGTGGCGTTCATGCTGTTGTCGGGGGGCACGACGGGCGTTCCAAAATTGATTCCGCGGACACATATCGATTACATCTGCAATGCAGAGGAATGCGCGCGCGTCCTGGGTTGGAATGCGGACACTGTGTTCATGGTAGTGCTGCCGGCAGCGCATAATTTCCCACTTGGAGCCCCGGGAATGTTGGCGGTGCTTGCTACCGGCGGGCGCATAGCTATGTGCGCGTCCACCGACGCCGACACGATATTCGAGGCGGTTGAAAGGCATCAGGGGACTTTTCTCGGTGTTAGTCCGGCATTGCTGATTGCTCTGCTGAACTCTCCGGCGCGTCTCAAATACGATCTCGGATCGTTGCGCTCCGTCTATGCGGGCGGCCAGAAGATGCTGCCCGAGCTCGTCGACCGCACGCCGGCAACGTGGAGCCTCGCCACTCCCGGTCACGCCTTCGGCATGGCGGACGGCCTGACCAATCTCACCCGCCTGAA
>JACQDO010000231.1 GCA_016201085.1 Hyphomicrobiales bacterium
CCCGCGCCCGCAGCGAACTCAACAATTTGCGCGACAAGATCGAGGACGAACGTGCCGGCGGCTCCACCTTGGCCGAAACCGCCAAGAAACTTGGGCTCAAATCCCTCACCATCGAGGCGATCGATCGTTCCGGCCGGGCGCCCGAGGGCAAATTGGTCGCCGACCTGCCGAAGACGCCGGACGTGATCAGCGCGGCCTTCGCCAGCGATGTCGGGGTCGACAGCGAGGCGCTGCAACTGCCGAATAACGGTTTGCTCTGGTACGACGTCACCGGCATCACGCCCTCGCGCGAGCGCACGCTCGAGGAGGTGAAAGATCAGGTCGCGACGCGCTGGCGCGACGATGAGATCGCCACCCGTCTGCTGGGCAAGGTCGAGGACATGCTGGGCAAGCTCAAGGCCGGCGGCACGCTGGCGCAGCTCGCCAGCGAAGCCGGCCTCAAGCTCGTGCACGCCAGCGACTTGCAGCGCGGCAGACCGGCCGGCTTTGTACCGGCCAAGGTGGTCGACGCCGTGTTCAAGGTCGCCAAGGACGCGATCGGCAGCTCCGAAGGCGAGACGCAGACCCAGCGTATCGTATTCCGCGTCACCGAGGTGATCGACCCGCCGCTCGATGCCAACTCGTCGCAAGCCAAGCAACTGGCGGCATCGCTACAGACCTCCTACAGCGACGACATGATCGGCCAATATATTGCGCGGCTGGAAAGCGATTACGGCGTCAGCATCAACCAGGCGGCGGTAAACCAGGTCATCGGCGGCACAACCAACCCGTAACGAATCCCAAACCGACCCATGCAGATCGAGCCGTCGGAAAGCGCATTCGCGGAAACCTACGGCCGCGGTCAGGCGCAGGTGGTGTGGTGCACGCTGGTCGCCGACCTGGAGACGCCGGTGTCGGCCTTCCTCAAGCTCGGCGGCGGCAAGCCGATGAGCTTCCTGCTGGAATCGGTGGAAGGCGGCGCGGTGCGCGGACGCTATTCGATCATCGGGCTCGATCCGGATCTGATCTGGCGCGCGCAAGGCGCCAAGGCCGAAGTCAATGCCAATGCCCGCGCCAAGCCCGACGCCTTCACGCCCTGCCGTGAGCCGCCGCTGGCGGCGCTGCGTTCGCTGATCGCCGAAAGCCGCATCGCCCTGCCGGAAGTCCTGCCGCCGATGGCGGCCGGCGTGTTCGGCTATCTCGGCTACGACATGGTGCGGCTGATGGAGGAGTTGCCGCAACCCAATTCGGACCCGATCGGCATTCCCGATGCGGTGCTGGTGCGCCCGACTATCATTGTCGTGTTCGACGCGGTGAAGGATGCGATCACCGTGGTGACGCCGGTGCGTCCCGAGCGCGGTGTCGACGCCAAGGCGGCGCTGGCGCGCGCCGTCGAACGGCTGTCCGGCATTGTCGAAAGCCTCGATCGCCCGCTCGACAAGTCGCTGGTCGAATACGATGCCGGCCCGCTCGACGTGCCGCCGAAATCCAACACCTCGGCGGCCGACTACAAGGCGAAGGTGCTCAAGGCTAAAGAATACATCCTGGCCGGCGACGCCTTCCAGATCGTGCTGGCGCAACGTTTCGAGGCGCCATTCACGCTGCCGCCGTTCTCGCTCTATCGCGCGCTGCGGCGGACCAATCCGTCGCCTTATCTCTATTTCCTCGACTTCGGCGGCTTCGCGGTCGCCGGCTCCAGCCCGGAAATTCTGGTGAAGGTTTCCGGCGACACCGTCCCCATCCGCCCGATCGCCGGCACGCGCCCGCGCGGCTTGAGCCCGCACGAGGACAAGGCGCTGGAAGAGGAACTGCTCGCCGATCCGAAGGAGCGCGCCGAGCATCTGATGCTACTCGATCTCGGCCGCAACGATGTCGGCCGCGTCGCCCGGATCGGCACCGTCAAGGTCACCGATCAGTTCTTCGTCGAGCGCTATAGCCACGTCATGCACATCGTCTCCAATGTCGAAGGCAAGTTGCGGCCCGACCGCGACGCGCTCGATGCGCTGGCCGCCGGCTTTCCCGCCGGCACGGTGTCGGGCGCGCCCAAGGTGCGCGCCATGCAAATCATCGACGAGCTGGAGAAGGAAAAGCGCGGGCTCTATGCCGGATGCGTCGGCTATTTCTCCGCCGCCGGCGAGATGGACACCTGCATCGTACTGCGCACCGCGCTGGTCAAGGACGGCAAAATGTATGTGCAGGCCGGCGCCGGCATCGTCGCCGACAGCAATCCCGACGCCGAACAGCAGGAATGCGTCAACAAGGCGAAGGCCTTGTTCCGCGCCGCCGAGGAGGCCAGGCGCTTCGCCAGCGCGGCAAAAAGGGGGCAGTAGCGGCACCTTCCGGTTGTGTTATTATATGAGGATGGGTCAGGTTCACAACGAGCGCGTCAAACTGTTCGCAACCGCGCTGAACAACATGGCGGTCGCGACCGTTGTTACTGCGGTCGTCGCGCCCGTCGTCGGTGCGCTTAACGGCTTTACAGGAGCCTCTGTCAGCATTTGGTTGGTCGTAACCGGCGCATTGTGGTTTTTCGCTGGGATTGGCCTACATATAGCCGGACAGATTGTTCTCGGGAGACTTCGGTCATGACCCCGATACAGCTTTATCTGCTGATCGCCCCGATCGTACTCTTTGCGGTCCTCGGCGGCGGTGTTGGTATCTGGCTCTATGCTACACGGGATAAGGCACGCCGCCGGCCGCGCTAAGGCCTAGGGCTGGGCCGCTTGACCCCTCAAGGTGCCCCTTCTAAGACCTTGAGCGGGCACGCAAACATGATCGTTCTGATCGACAATTACGACAGCTTCACCTTCAACCTGGTCCATTACCTGGGCGGGCTGGGGGCGGACGTGGTCGTGCATCGTAACGACAAAGTGTCGGCTGCCGACGTGATGGCGTTGGAGCCGGACGCGATCGTGCTGTCGCCCGGCCCCTGCACGCCGAACGAAGCCGGCATCTGCCTCGATCTGATCGCAAAAGCTTCACCCAGCATTCCGATCCTCGGCGTCTGCCTCGGCCATCAGGCGATCGGGCAAGCCTTCGGCGGCAAGGTGGTGCGCGCGCCGGTACCGGTGCACGGCAAAGTCTCGGACATCCGCCACACCGGCAGCGGCGTGTTCCGCGGCATCAACGGACCGCTCAAGGCGACGCGCTATCATTCGCTGGTGGTGAATCGCGCCGGCCTGCCCAGCGCCCTCACCGTCAACGCCGAAACCGACGACGGTCTGGTCATGGGCCTGATGCATGCGAGCCTGCCGGTGCACGGCGTGCAATTCCATCCGGAAAGCATCGCCTCCGAGCATGGCCATTTGATGCTGAAGAATTTCCTCGATCTCGCCGCCGCCTGGAACGCGCAGCGCGGCCGGCGTTCCAGCGCGGCGAAGACGCGCGCGCCTGCGCACGCGAGCATTTGAGGGCGCCATCCATGGCCGACGATTTCAAAGCGCTCATCGCCAAGGTCGCGACCGGCGCCTCACTCACGCGCGAGGAAGCAGCCAGCGCCTTCGACCGCATGATGTCGGGCGAAGCCACGCCCTCGCAGATGGGCGGCCTGTTGATGGCGCTGCGCGTGCGCGGCGAAACCGTCGACGAGATTACCGGTGCGGTCACCACCATGCGCGCCAAGATGCTGGGCGTGAAAGCGCCGCCCGATGCCATCGATATCGTCGGCACCGGCGGCGATGCCTCCGGCTCGTTCAACATCTCGACCTGTGCCGCCTTCATCGCCGCCGGCGCCGGCGTGCCGATCGCCAAGCACGGCAATCGCGCGCTGTCGTCGCGCTCGGGCTCGGCCGACGTGCTGGGCGCGCTCGGCGTCAAGATCGACCTCAACGCCGAACAGGTCGGCCGCTGCATCAAGGAGGCGGGCATCGGTTTCATGTTCGCGCCCGCGCATCATCCGGCCATGAAGAATGTCGGGCCGACCCGCGTCGAGCTCGGCACCCGCACCATCTTCAATCTGCTCGGGCCGCTGTCGAATCCGGCGAGCGTCAAGCGGCAGATGGTCGGCACTTTCTCCAAGCACTGGGTCTAGCCGATGGCGCAGGTGCTGGGCAATCTCGGCTCGCAATGCGTCTGGGTGGTGCACGGCTCCGACGGGCTCGACGAGATCACCACGGCCGGCGTCACCAGCGTGGCGGCGCTGGAGAACGGCAAGGTGCGCAGCTTCGAGGTCAGCCCCGAAGACGCCGGCCTGCCGCGCGCCAAGCCGGAGGCGTTGCGCGGCGGCGACGCCAGCGCCAACGCCCAGGCGCTGCTCGACGTGCTCAAGGGCAAGGCCGGTGCCTTCCGCGATATTGCGTTGCTCAATGCCGCCGCCGCGCTGATCGTCGCCGGCAAGGCCAAGGATTTGCAAACCGGCGCCGCGCTCGCCGCCAAGTCGATCGACAGCGGCGAGGCCGA
>JACQDO010000232.1 GCA_016201085.1 Hyphomicrobiales bacterium
GATGGCGTGCGGCCAGTTCATGAATGCGTGCAAGCCGCCGAGCGCTGCGATACGCTCGGCCCCCGGCCGCAGCATCAGGTGATAGGTATTGCCAAGCACGATCTCGGCGCCGGTTGCGGCCACGGCCTCGGGGGTGAGGCCCTTCACCGTTGCCTGGGTGCCGACCGGCATGAAGCCCGGCGTCTGCACGGCGCCATGCGGCGTGACGAATTCGCCGCGGCGCGCGGCGCCGTCGGATTTCAGCAGCGTGAAGGAAAAAGGATCACTCATCGGCTGGCAGGATACAGCAGACACGCATCGCCGTAGGAATAGAAGCGATAGCCGCTGGCGATGGCATGCGCATAAGCGCGTTTCATGCACTCCAACCCGCTGAAGGCCGACACCAGCATGAACAACGTTGAGCGCGGCAGGTGGAAATTGGTCAGCATCAGGTCGACAGCACGGAATTTGTAGCCGGGCGTGATGAAGATCGCGGTTTCGCCCGCAAACGGCTTGATCTGGCCGTCCTCGCCCGCGGCGCTTTCCAGCAGACGCAGCGCGGTCGATCCGACCGCCACGATCCGCCCGCCTTTGGCGCGAATACCGTTGAGGGTGTCGGCCACCTCGGCGGATACCGTGCCGAATTCGGCGTGCATCTTATGGCCGGCGGTGTCCTCGGCCTTCACCGGCAGGAAGGTGCCGGCGCCGACATGCAACGTTACCTTGCGGATGCTGATACCCCGGCGCATGAGGCACTCCGTCAGCTCCGGCGTGAAATGCAGACCCGCCGTGGGTGCTGCCACCGAGCCTTCGTCATGGGCGAACACGGTCTGGTAATCGGCGCGGTCCTGCTCGTCGGGGGCGCGGCGGGAGGCGATATAGGGCGGCAGCGGCATCAGCCCGCGTTCCGCAATAGCCTGGTCGAGCACCGGACCGTGGAAGGAAAATGAAAGGGTTACCTCCCCTCCTTCATCTTTTTGTGAAACTTGAGCATCGACTTCGCCGAGGAAACAAACCCTGCCTTCGGTGCCGAAGCGCAGCGTATCGCCGACCTGCACCTTCTTGGCCCCCAGGATGAAGGCGCGCCAATGCAAGCCGTCGAGCCGCTTGTGCAGGGTGGCCTCGATCGCCGGCTCGGTGGCGCCCCGCCCGATGCGACGGCCGATCAGCCGGGCGGCGATCACCTTGCTGTCGTTGACCACCAGGCAGTCGCCGGGCGCCAGCAGGTCCGGCAGATCGGCGATGCCGCGGTCGTCGAGCTCGGGCGTCTCACCCGGCCGCACCACCAGCAGCCGTGCCGTATCGCGCGGGCTTACCGGCCGCAAAGCGATGCGGTCGGCTGGCAGCTCGAAGTCGAACAGGGAGGTCTGCATGGTGGCCTTGGCAGCGGTTACTGCGTTTGGCCGTCTTTGCACTTTTTGAATATCGGCGTGGGAGCGCCGGACGATAAGAACTTGCCGTCTTTGATATGGGCCTTTCCACCCGGATCACTTGATTCCTGACTGCGCAAGCTGTCCCCCGTAAATGCCAGAACAATGTCCGTCTTGTCGCCATCCGGCAATCTCACGTCGAGAAATGCAATCCGGTCAGAACTAATCGGTCGGACGTTGCGCATTTCGGCGAATGTGGGCTTGGCGCCCGCCGAGGTCTTTCGTGTCGGATAGCCACGCTCCGAAGGGATGTGTTCGATGTAGAAATTCCCATTGCCCGGCGGCTTTGCGCAGTCGACGGCCCATACGCCCAGCATTCCGAGCTTGCGGAGAACTTCGCTATCGGGCCCAGCAACTGCCGGCGTCGCTAGCAGCGCCAACATCACGATCGCCGTAGAGCGCTTGAGCATGTCCACCTCCGGCACAACTCGAGAAGCTACGCCCCCATGGTCGCCTTGACGATCTTGTCGGGGCTCTGCACCGGCTCGCCGCGCTTGATCTTGTCGACGTTCTCCATGCCCTCGATGACATTGCCCCAGGCGGTGTACTGGTTGTCGAGGAAGCGGGCGTCATCGAAGCAGATGAAGAACTGGCTGTCGCCGGAATCCGGGTTCTGCGCGCGCGCCATCGACACGGTACCGCGCACATGCGGCTCCTTGTTGAACTCGGCCTTCAGCTTCTGACCCGAGCCGCCGGTGCCGGTGCCGTGCGGGCAGCCGGTCTGCGCCATGAAGCCGTCGATCACGCGGTGGAACACGATGCCGTCGTAGAAGCCCTCTTTCACCAGCGCCTTGATGCGCGCGACATGGCCGGGCGCCAGGTCCGGCCGCATGGCGATCACCACCTTGCCTTTGGTGGTCTCGAGCGTGAGCGTGTCTTCGGGTTTAGCCATTGTGTCGTTTCCTTTTGTGATATCGATTGGCGGCGCGAGCAAGCGTCAGCGCTCGATCGTCGCCTTCTTCACGAAGTCCATGCGCGGGTATTCCTTGGCCAGATAGGCATTGCCTTCGCGCTGTAGGCGGCTCTGGTCGGGACCGCGGCCGCGCGGCGCGCCCTCGCCGTATTCGGCATTGAGCGCGTCGACCACCTCCATGCCCGAAATCACCCGGCCGAACGGCGCGAAGCCGTCGGCGTCGAGCCTGCTGTTGTCGCCGAAATTGATGAACACCTGCGAGGTGCGCGTGTTCGGGCCGGCCATGGCATAGGTGACGAAGCCGCGCTTGTTGCTCTGGGTGACCGGGTCGTCCCTGATCGGCCGGTCGCGCCAACCGGCCATCACCGCCGGATCGCCGTTGATGCCGAACTGCACCATGAAGCCGGAGATCACGCGGAAGAAGCGTACGTTGTCGAAGAAGCCGCTCTTCACCAGATTGTAGAAGCGGTCGGCGCCCTGCGGCGCCCAGGCGCGCGTCACCTGCACCACGAAGGCGCCCTTGCTGGTGTCGAATTTCACCTTGTAGGTCGCCGGCGCCGGTTCGTTCGGCGCCTGCGCCACCGCCGGAGCGGCGCATAGGAGCGCAATGACGAAAGCGAGAATGCGGATCATGAACTCTCCCGATTGATGTTTTGGTTGGCGCCTAACGCGCGAATTTCTGTTTCAGCCGCGCGGCGACTGCGGCCGGCACGAAGGCGGAAACGTCGCCGCCCATGCCGGCGATCTGGCGCACCAATGTGGCGGTGATCGGGCGCACCGATGGCGAAGCCGGCAGGAACACGCTCTGGATGCCGGGCGCCATGGTTTCGTTCATGCCCGCCATCTGCATTTCATAGTTGAAGTCGGTGCTGTCGCGCAGGCCGCGGATCAGCACTGTGGCCCCCGCCTTCTGCGCCGCCTCCACCACCAGGCCGGAAAAGGTGACGCAGGCCAGTTCGCATTTGGCCGCGCGCGCCAGCGGGGCGCAGATGTCCTCCAGCATGGCCAGCCGGTCGTCGGCGGAAAACAGCGGCGCCTTGCCGGGATTAACCCCGACCGCCAGCACCAACTTGTCGGCCAGCCGGACGGCGTGGCCGATCACGTCGAGATGACCGTTGGTGACCGGGTCGAACGACCCGGCATAGAGGGCAATCCGCAGCATAAATGGGGTCTAACCCGGCCTTTTCCGCCCCGCAAGGCCGTCGGCCGCGGCCTTTGAACCCGTTGGCGTCCCGCCGCGACCTATGGCCAAGACCGAAAAAGGACAGGGGACCGTCATGCTGAAGTCGACCACCGCCGTCATGATCGCAGCCGCTATCGCCGCCGCCTTCACCATCCTATCCGCCCCCGCCCCCGTCGATGCCGGTCCGCTGGCCAAGCCCGCCGAGACCGCCTTGAAGGCCTGCACCCAGCGCGCCTGGCCCTATCTCAACTGCGTCGGCACCGAATTCGGCAATCCGCGCATCCGCCTGGTCTCGGTGGAGCGGCTGGCGCAATAAATCTAACTTGCTAGGCTCTCCCCAAAACCGTCTGCCCTTGAGGGAGGGACCATGCGCCGCCTTGTTGCCTTAGGCCTCGCGCTGCTGTGGGCGAACGGCGCCCTCGCCCAGCCTTATCCGAACCATCCGATCCGCATCATCGTGCCGACGCCGGCCGGCGGCCCGGTCGACGTCATGGCGCGGCTAATCGGCAATGCGCTGCCGGCCACGCTCGGGCAAAGCGTCATCGTCGAGAACCGCCCCGGCGCCGGCAACACCATCGGCTCGCGCGCGGCGGCCACCGCCGATCCGGACGGTTATACGCTGATGGTGTCGGCGGCGAGCGGGCTGATCATGAGCCCGATGATCTACAAGAACGCCGGCTACGATGCAGCGAGCTTTGCGCCGGTGGCGCTGATCGCGGAGACACCGCAAGTGCTGGTGATCAATCCGCAGCTGCCGTTCAAATCGGTGGCCGAACTGATCGCCTATGCCAAGGCCAATCCCGGCAAGCTCAATTATTCGACCGGCGGCACCGGCACGCTGCCGCATCTCAACGCCGAGCTGTTCAAGAAGGAAACCGGCACGCAGATCGTGCACGTGCCCTACAAGGGCGGCGGCCCCTCGCTTACCGCGGTGATAGCCGGCGAGGTGCAAATGACCTTCGACACGCTCGCCACCTCGCTGCAATTGATCAATGACGGAAAATTGCGCGCGCTCGCCGTCGTCGCGCCGAAACGCGCGCCGGAATTGCCGAACGTCCCCGCGATGCCGGAGCTCGGCCTGCCGGCGATCAGCAGCGGCGCCTGGAGCGCGCTGCTGGCGCCGCGCGACACGCCGCCCGACATTATCGCCAAGCTCAACGCCGCCACCAATGCGGCGCTGGTCGCCGAGCCGATGAAGAGCGCGCTGGCCAAGCTGGGCGCGCAGCCGCGCGGCGGCCCGCCGCAGGCGCTGGCCGAGCACATGGCGCGCGAATTGAAGAAGTGGACGCCGATCGTGCAGGCGCTCAATCTGAAGGCGGACTGCCGGGCATGACGAAATGGCCGGTCGCGCTGTTGCTGGCGCTGTGCCTGCCGGCATCGGCGCAGATCGCACCAAGCGCCGACGAGCTGCGCGTCTATCGCGGCCTGCATGCCGCCGCGGCCAAGGGCGACGCGGCCGAGATCGAGGTTCTAGTGAAAGCCGGCGCGCCGATCGAGGCGCGCGACGCGCATGCTCGCACGCCGCTGCACGTCGCCGTGTTCATGCGTAAACCGGAGGCGGCGCGCACGTTGCTGCGGCTCGGCGCCGACGCCAATGCGCTGGAGGCGCAGAAATACGACATCGTCACCATCGCTTCGGTCGCCGACGACGTGCCGATGCTCAAGCTGGCGCTGGCCGGCGGCGGCAAGGCCACCAACATCACCAGCCCCTATGAAGGCACCGCGCTGATCGCCGCCGCGCATTTAGGACATGACGAGGTGGTGCGCACGCTGATCGCCGCCAAGGCGCCGCTCGATCACGTCAACAATCTGGGCTGGACCGCGCTGATCGAGTCGATCGTGTTGGGCGATGGCGGCAAGCGCCACGTCGCCTGCTTGACCGCCTTGGTGCAAGCCGGCGCCAACGTCAATCTGGCCGACCGCGGCGGCTCAACGCCGTTGAAGCTGGCGCGCGGACGAAACTACGCGGAAATGGTGAAAATTCTTGAGGCCGCCGGCGCAAAGTAGCGAGCTAAACCGGCCTTCGCGCCAGCGACAGCCAGACGCCGCCGCCAATCAATACGGCGCCGGAAATGCGGCCGAGTAATTTATTGTGGCGTGGCTTCATGAACCAGGCGCGGCCGAGCGCCGCTGCCACGCCCCATCCGGAATCCAACAGGCCGCCCATCGCAACCGACACCACGCACATCACCAGCAACTGACGTTCGACCGGCAGAGCTGGGTCGATGAACTGCGGCAGAAAGGCCGTAAAGAACGCGATACTTTTCGGATTGGTGATGGCGACGATGAACCCGCGCCATGCATGGACGTGGCCGCGCGGCGGCAGTGTCTCGCTTGTTGCGTCCGCGTAGCGCCACGCCTGAATGCCGAGCCAGATCAGATAGGCCGCGCCGACCCAGCGCAGATAATCGAAGATTTCGGCCGAGGTTTTCAAAACCCAGCTCAGGCCGAAAGCGATGCAGGCGAGCAATGCCGCATTGCCCGTGGTGGCGCCGGCCACCGTCAGCAAAGCCGCGCGGCTACCGCTGCGCGCGCCGGTCGTCACCACCAGCGTTACGATCGAGCCGGGCGTCAGGAACAGGATCAGCGTAATGACAAGAAAGGCTGAGAACAGTTCGAGATTCATGACTATTCCTCGTCATTCCGGGACGCGCCGAAGGCGTGGACCCGGAATCCATAACCCCGGTCTGTGATTATGGATTCCGGGTTCGCCGCTTCGCGGCGCCCCGGAATGACAGCTATTCCTCATCCTCGCTCAAGCGCTCGACCGACACCACGTGCTCGTCCTCGTGCGTGTTGAGCACGATCACGCCCTGCGTCGAGCGGCCGGCGATGCGAATGCCGGAAACTTTGTTGCGGATCAGCTTGCCCTGGTCGGTGACCAGCATGACCTGGTCGTCCTCCTCGATCGGAAACGAGGCCACGAGGCGGCCGATCTTCGGCTTGAGCTTGAACTTGCCGTCCTTGCCCTTCTCCCAGATATCCATGGCGACGATGCCTTTGCCGCCGCGGCCGGTGATCCGATATTCGTAAGAACTCGAGCGCTTGCCGTAGCCGCGCTCCGACAGCGTCAGCACGAACTGCTCGGCCGCCGACAATTCCACATAGCGCTTCTCGCCGAGCTCGATGGCGGCCACCGCCTCCTCGCCGTCGGCCGCCACTTCCTCCTCCGCCGTGCCGCGCCGCACCGCGCTGGCGCGCTTGAGATAGGCCGCGCGTTCCTCCGAACTGGCGTCGGTGTGGCGCAGGATCGACATCGAGATCAGCTTGTCGTCGGCATCGAGCGCGATGCCGCGCACGCCCATCGAGGTGCGGCCGGTGAACACGCGCACGTCGGTGACCGGGAAGCGGATGCACTGGCCGCCCGAGGAGGTGATCAGCACGTCGTCCTTCTCGGTGCAGATCTGCACGCCGACGATGCCCTCGCCTTCCGACAGCTTCATGGCGATGATGCCGGAGCGGCGCACCTCGACGAAATCGGAGAGCTTGTTGCGCCGCACCGTGCCCTTGGTGCTGGCGAACATCACGTCGAGATTGCCCCAGGTCTTCTCGTCCTCGGGCAGCGGCATGATCGAGGTGATGGTCTCGCCCGGATCGAGCGGCAGGATGTTGATCAGCGCTTTGCCTTTCGCCTGCGGCGCCGACAGCGGCAGCCGCCAGACCTTTTCCTTGTAGACCTGGCCGGCCGAGGAGAAGAACAGCACCGGCGTATGGGTGGAGGCGACGAACAGCCGCGAGACGAAATCCTCCTCGCGCACCTGCATGCCGCCGCGGCCTTTGCCGCCGCGCTTCTGCGCGCGATAGGTGGAGAGCGGCACGCGCTTGATGTAACCGAGATGCGAGACGGTGACGACCATGTCCTCGCGCTGGATCAGGTCCTCGTCGTCGACTTCCGCCTCCTGCTCGACGATCTCGGTGCGGCGCGGCGTGGCGAATTCGGCCTTCAGCGTGGTCAGCTCGTGCTTGATGATGGCCTGGATGCGCACGCGCGAACGCAGGATGTCGAGATAGTCGGCGATCTCGGCGGCAAGCTTGTCGAGCTCTTCCTTGATCTCGTCGCGGCCGAGCGCGGTGAGCCGCTGTAGGCGCAGGTCGAGGATGGCCTTGGCCTGCTCGGCGGAGAGCCGTGCGGTCCCGGTGGTGGTGACCTTGTGACGCGGATCGTCGATCAGCTCGATGAGCGAGGCGGCGGTGGCCGCGGGCCAATCGCGCGCCATCAAGGCTTCGCGCGCTTCGTTGGCGTCTTGCGAGGCACGGATGAGCCGGATCACCTCGTCGATATTGGCGACCGCGATGGCGAGGCCGACCAGGATGTGGGCGCGATCGCGCGCCTTGCCGAGCAGGTACTTGGTGCGCCGGGAGATCACCTCTTCGCGGAAGGCGACGAAGGACGTGAGCA
>JACQDO010000233.1 GCA_016201085.1 Hyphomicrobiales bacterium
CCGCGATAAGGAACGTGCGTGAAGTTGGCGCCGGTCAGCATCTTGAACAGCTCCATCGCCAGGTGCTGTCCGGTGCCATTGCCGGCCGAGGCATAATTGATGCTGCCTGGTCTGGCCTTGGCCAGAGCGATCAGCTCCTTGACCGATTTCGCCGGCAGATCTTTGTTCACCACAAGCAGGAACGGGTAGTTGGCAAGCATTGCAACCGGCGTGAAGTCGCGGATCGGATCGTAGCGCAGATTACCGAACAGGCTGGGGTTCACGGCCATGTTGCCGTTGAGCCCGACCAGCAAGGTATAGCCATCGGCATCCGCGCGAGCGGCCGCCTCGGTACCGACGTTCATGCCTGCGCCAGGGCGATTTTCAACGATGAATGCCTGGCCGAGTTGTTTCGACAATCGGTCGGCGACCAGCCTGGCAATGGTGTCGGTGCCGCCGCCCGGCGGCTGGGCCACGATGATACGAACCGTCCGGTTCGGGTATTCTTGTGCGTGCAGTGCACTCGACGCGCCAACAAATCCGAATGCGGCGACTGCAGCTAAGGCGTGGCAAAACTTGCGCATGGAAAATTTCCTCCCGCGTTGCAACATCCAACTTACTTTTCATAAGCTCGATGACGCGTTGCTGATTTTGTTGATTGCCGTTCTACCGTCGGCATTATTGTCAAGCATATGACCGGCGACGGCGAACAGGTTGATGCAGGTCAAGGCATTGGCATTCTTCGGCACACGATACTGTCTGCGAGATAAAAATTACGTCCTGCCGGCACTGTCGAGCGAGCGCAATCTCCGGTTTAAACCGAGGAGCAGAACATGGCGCGTGAGTTGATTACATTTAAGAGCAATGGCGTTGCGATCAAAGGTCATTTCTATAAGCCGCAAGGGGTCAAACCGCCTTATCCTTGCGTCGTCATGGGCGGCGGCTGGTGTTATGTGAAGGAGCTCATTCAACCTGAATACGCCGGCTTTTTCGTCAAGGCCGGCATTGCCGCCTTGACCTTCGACTATCGTCACTTCGGCGAAAGCGCCGGCGAGCCGCGCCAGCACATCGATCCGTGGCAGCAATGCGACGACATCATCGACGCGATTACCTATGTCTCGTTGCGCGACGACGTCGATGCCAACCGCATCGGCATCTGGGGCATCTCGTACGCCGGCGCGCATGTGTTTCCGGTCGCGACCTACGATTCACGCGTACGCTGTATCATGTCGGTGGTGCCGATGCTCGACGGCCATTACAACATGCTGCGGGCCAATTCGAATGTCGGCTATCGCGAGCTGCAAAAGATCATCGCGGACGACCGCGTCGCGCGCTTCAAGACCGGCAAGCATGGCACGATCGCGCATTCGGCCCATCCGCACGACAAGCCGTCGGCCTGGCCGGCGCCGGAGACCTGGCCGGTGTTCAAGAAATTCAAGGAGACGGTGGCGCCCAATCACGAGCATTGGACGACGGTGCAGAGCGTCGAATACGCCATGCGTTATAATGTGGTGCCCTTCATGGAGCGCATCATCTATACTCCGGTGTTGATGGTGACGTCGGCCTATGACGACATCACCATGACCGAATTCGAAGTGCCCGCCTTCCAGAAGATTCCCTGCCCGCGTAAGCGTCTGGTGCAGATTGGCGGCGACGCGTCGCACATGTCGCTTTATGACAATCCCAATCACCTGGACTTGGTCGGTCGGGAATGCGCTGAATTCGCGAAACAATATCTGTGAGGGAGCACCATGGACCTCGGGCTTAAGAATAAGAATGCGCTGATCACCGGCGGCAGTCAGGGCATCGGCTTGGCGATCGCGAAAGCGCTTGCCGCCGAAGGCTGCAACGTTGCCATCGGCGCCCGCGGGCGCGAGCGTCTCGATCAGGCCGCGGCCGAGCTGAGCAAATTCGGCGTCAAGGTCGTGCCGATCGTGGTCGACTTCATGACCGAGCAGGGCTGCCGCAGTTTTGTCGACAGCGCGGTCGCCGCGCTGGGCGGCTGCGACATCCTCGTCAACAATGTCGGCGGCATGGTTCCCGGCACGCTCGACAGCCTCACCCAGGAGCAGTGGAAAGAGTCGATCGATCGCAATCTGATGTCCTATATCCACACCACCAAGTTCGCCATTCCGCATCTCAAGAAGTCGAAGGCCGGCCGCATCCTGAATATTTCCGGCATCTCGGGAACGATGCTGTTCCCCGGCGCGCTATCGACGACGCTGTCCAATGCGGCGATCATCGGCTTCAACAAACTGATGGCCAACGACCTCGCGCCGTTCAACATCTTGGTCAACAATCTCTGCCCCGGAGTCGTCGACGTCGAGAGTTGGGGCCCGCGCGCCGAGCGGATGGCCACGGCACGCGGCAAGACAGTCGAAGAGGTGCGCGGCGCGTTCGCCGGCATGGCGATGCTCAATCGCCTGGGTAAGCCGGAAGAAATGGGCTGGATCGCGGCGTTTCTCGTGTCGGAGAAAAACTCCTACATGACCGGCACCACGGTCGAATCCTGCGGTGGCGCCACCAAATACATCTGATCGGTGCGGGAGTGCGGCGATGTCTGAGCAGACCTATCTGAAAATCCGCAATATCGTCGGCGGCAAGGAGGTCGATCCCGTCAGCGGCGACTGGATCGAGACGTTCGATCCTTATCTCGGTCGGCCCTGGGCCTTGATCCCGCGCTGCGGGCAGGCGGATGTCGAGGCGGCGGTTGCTGCCGCGCATGCGGCCTTCAGCTCCGGCCCGTGGAGCCAGATGAAACCGAGTCAGCGCGGCAAGCTGTTGCGCCGCTTCGCCGCCGTCATGGCCGAGAACGCGGAACGGCTGGCCGAAATCGAAGTGCGCGATAACGGCAAGCTGATGGCCGAGATGAGCGTACAGTGCCGCTATGCCCCCGAATGGTTCGAGTATTTCGGCGGCCTGGCCGACAAGATCGAGGGCGCGGTCATCCCGATCGACAAGCCCGAGATGTTCAATTTCACCAAGCACGAACCGTTGGGCGTCGTTGCCTGCATCGTGCCGTGGAATTCGCCGATTTTGCTGCTGTCGTGGAAACTGGCCGCGGCGCTGGCCGCCGGCAACACCGCGGTGATCAAGCCGTCAGAATTCGCCTCCGCGTCGATTCTCGAACTGGCGCGTCTGTTCGAGCAGGCGGGTTTCCCCGCCGGCGTGGTCAACACGGTCACCGGATACGGCAATGAGGTGGGCGAGCCGCTGGTGGCGCATTCGCTGGTGCGCAAGGTTGCGTTCACGGGCGGAGAAATCGGCGGCCGCAAGGTCTACGAGACCGCGGCGAAACACTTCAAGGGCGTCACGCTGGAGCTCGGCGGCAAGTCGCCGAACATCGTGTTCGCCGACGCCAATCTCGACAATGCTGTGAAAGGCGCGATCTCCGGGATTTTCGCCGCCTCGGGGCAGACCTGCATCGCCGGTTCGCGGCTGCTGGTGCAGAAGTCGATCGAGCAGGAGTTCACGCAGCGGCTGGTCGAGTTTGCCGCCACCGCGCGCATGGGCGATCCGAAGAGCCTGGATACGCAGGTCGGGCCGATCACGACGCAGCCGCAATATCAGCGCGTTCTCAACTATATCGATATAGCCCGCCAGGAAGGCGCCAAGACGCTGCTCGGCGGCGGCAAGCCCGACGATCCCGCGCTCAAGCAGGGATGGTTCGTGCAGCCGACGATCTTCTGCAACGTGCGCAATTCGATGCGCATCGCGCAGGAGGAGGTGTTCGGCCCCATCCTGTCGATCATTCCGTTCGCGGATGACGATGAGGCGATCGCGATCGGCAACGACATTGCCTATGGCCTGGCGGCCGGCGTCTGGACCAGCAGCATCGCGCGGGCGTTCAAGATGTCGGACAAACTACAAGCCGGCACGGTGTGGGTGAACACCTATCGCGCGGTCAGCTACATGTCGCCGTTCGGTGGCTACAAAGCGAGCGGGCTAGGCCGCGAAAGCGGACAAGATTCGATCTACGAATTTTTACAGACCAAATCGGTGTGGATCAGCTTTGCCGACAAAGTCGCCAATCCATTCGTCCTGCGATGAGAGAACAGTCATGCGATCCGTGATGATTACCGGAGCAAGCCGCGGCATCGGCTTGGAATTCGTGCGCTCGCACGCCGCCGACGGCTACCGGGTCTATGCCACCTGCCACAGTCTTGCCAATGCGGATCGCCTTAAGGCCTTGCAGGACGGCGCGAAGAGCAACATCGACATTATCGAGATGGATGTCACCAATGGCGAGCAGGTGAAGGCGGTGGCCGCGCGCCTGAAAGGCAAGCCGCTCGACCTCTTGATCAATAATGCCGGCTGGGTCGAGCCGGTGTTCTACGGCAGCGGCGCCTACGAGGGCAAAGACGATCCCGACTTGCGCAACTACGATTTCGACGGCTGGCTCGATATGTTGAAGATCAATCTGCTGGGGCCGGCGCGCGTCTGCGGCGCCTTCGTCGACAATCTTGCCGCCGGCGAGCGTCCCGTTGCCGTCAACATGGGATCGACGCTCTCATCCATCGGGCCCACCTGGCAGGCCGGCCGCTACGCCTACCGTACCAGCAAGGCGGCGCTCAACATGCTCACCCGCAGCGCCGGGGAGTGGTTCCAGAAGCGCGGCATCATCATGGTGTCGATCTCGCCGGGCTGGACGCGCACCGAAATGGGCGGGCCGAAAGCCAAGAATTCGCCGGAGGAGTCGGTCAAGGGCGTGCGTAACGTGATTGCCGGCCTGACCATGGCCGACACCGGCAAGTTCTTCAATTTCGATGGTCAGAGTATGCCGTGGTAGCTGAGCGCTCAGCTCAGCCCTGGCACCTTGTCGCGTCCGCCGCCGGATTCGACGGTGGTGCCGGTCATGTATGAATTCTTCTCCGACACCAGGAACGCCGCGATCCAGCCCATCTCCTCCGGCTCGGCCAGGCGATTGAGCAACGACATGGCGGCTATCGATTTGCGCACCTGCTCGACCGTCGTACCGCGCAGAGTCGCCATGCGTTCGGCGCGCGGTCCGGAGCTTTCGGTGTTGGTGGTGCCGGGCGACAGGCTGTTCACCAGTACGTTGAACGGCGCGAGATCGTTCGCCGTCAGTTTGGTGAAGCCGACGATGGCGGCGTTGGTGAGCGTGGTCGAATAGGCGCCAGGCGACACTAGCCGCCCCGACATGCCGGAAATGTTCAGGATACGCCCCGCCTTGGATTTCTTCAGGTGCGGCACGGCGAATTTCGTCGTGTAGACGTAGGACATCAGGTTGATGTCGACGATCTCCTGCCACTTCTCGGCGCTGAAGGTTGCGAAAGCGCCGGGAACCGCGCCGCCGACATTGTTGACCAGGATGTCGCAGCCGCCGAGCGCGGCGACGGCGCTGTCGACGAAGTTGCGGCAACCCGCCTCGGTCATGAAATCGGTCGAAATGGCAACCGCCTTGACCCCAAACTGGCGCAAGTCGGCGGCGGCCTGTTCGAGACGTTCGCGCCCACGCGCGCCGATCGCGACGTTGCAGCCTTCCTCGGCCAGCGCTTTGGCGATCGCCAAGCCGATGCCCTGACTGCCGCCCGTGACCAACGCATTCTTGTTCTTGAGACCGAGGTCCATGTCGTTTTCTCACCGGCGCTTAAATGAGGGCGGCGCTAAAGAACGAGCGCAGCTTTAGCCACTCGCTGGTGCGCGGTAAATTTTCCGCCGGTTGTGTGCAGCGGCTTCTGCCCGCCAGGCCTGCGGTGCGGCAGGTCAGAATCTAAACAGCGCTGCCTATAAATTAGCCAAAGACCTTTGCCCGCGAATTGGGCATTCGCCCGCCGTCCAAAAACATTGAGGTCAGCCAATGTCTTAGGGGCCGTTTGTGACCTTGGCACAGGGTTTGCGAACTCTATTGCGCGCGGAAAGCCGCAGGGACTTCGCGCGCGTCGAATGCAGGGAAACATGCTCATGAGCAAATCAATTCAGGCGGTCGTCACGCGACCGAATGCCCGCTGGTGGCTCGCCGCCGCTACGGGACTGGCGTTCGCGGCGACTGGAGCCATCCAGACCGCCAAGGCGCAAGACACCATCAAGGTCGGCATCCTCCACTCGCTATCCGGCACCATGGCCATCAGCGAAACCACGCTGAAGGACACGATGCTGTTCCTCATCGACGAGCAGAATAAGAAAGGCGGTCTGCTCGGCAAGAAACTCGAAGCCGTGGTGGTCGACCCGGCCTCGAACTGGCCGCTGTTCGCGGAGAAGGCGCGCGAGCTCATCACCAAGGACAAGGTCGCCGCGGTGTTCGGCTGCTGGACCTCGGTGTCGCGCAAGTCGGTGCTCCCGGTGTTCAAGGAGCTCAACAGCATCCTGTTCTACCCCGTGAAGCGTTGGGTGCTGGCCGGCACCGACTACGTCTATCCGCGCACCACCAACAAGATCCTCGAGGCCTATCTGAAGGCCAAGGGCGTCGCTGCCGAAGACATCATGATCAACTATACGCCGTTCGGTCATTCCGATTGGCAGACCATCGTCGCCGACATCAAGAAGTTCGGCTCGCAGGGCAAGAAGACCGCGGTGGTCTCCACCATCAACGGCGATGCCAACGTGCCGTTCTACAAGGAGCTCGGCAACCAGGGCGTCAAGGCCACCGATATCCCCGTCGTCGCCTTCTCGGTCGGCGAAGAGGAACTGGCCGGTCTCGACACCAAGCCGCTGCTCGGCCATCTGGCCGCCTGGAACTACTTCCAGTCGATCAAGAGTGCGGGCAATGACGCGTTCATCGCCAAGTGGAAGGCCTACACCAAGAATCCGAAACGCGTGACCAACGATCCGATGGAAGCGCACGTGATCGGTTTTGCCATGTGGGTGAAGGCGGTGGAGAAGGTGAAGTCCACCGATCCGGACAAGGTGATCGACGCACTGCCCGGCATCACGGCGCCCAACCTCACGGGCGGCACCTCCACCATGCTGCCGAACCATCACATCACCAAGCCGGTGTTCATCGGCGAAATCAAAGGCGACGGCCAGTTTGCCGTGGTGTGGAAGACGCCGGGCCTGGTCCCGGGCGATGCCTGGTCCGACTTCCTGCCGGGCTCCAAGGATCTGGAAGCCGACTGGGTCAAGCTGAAATGCGGCAATTACAACAAGGTCACCAAGAAGTGCGGCGGGCAGGCCTCCTGACGCGAGTATTGTGACGCGATCTGCCGGGGAGGCGGCCCAACCCGCCGCCTCCCTTTTTCTTAAAGCGCATGTCCCGAAAAGTGGGAACCGGTTTTCGGACAAGACCATGCGCCACTAAAGAATGCCGGGAATGACTGAGATGCGTGGCTTCAACGGTCTTCTGATCGCGCTGGCGCTTGCCTTCATTGCCTTGGTCTCGGTTACCTTGGCCCGGGCGCAAAGCCCTGGCGATGTGCTGGCGAAATTCACCACCGACGACTTCAGCGACACCGCGGAGGCGGTTGAGGCGCTGGCGGCGAGCGGCGACAAGATGGCCGCGCCGATCATTTTCGCGTTGCAGGACGGCCGGTTGCTGTTCGACGCCAAATCGAAAACTGTTTTCATCAAGGACGCCTCCGGCGCCATTCTCGATGCCGCCACCGGGCAGCCTGTGACGGCGGCGCCGGCAGAACTCGAAACCGTGGGCATCAACAACCGCCTGCGGCGCGCCATCGAAGCCGCGCTCGGCACCCTCACGCTGCTGGCGCCCGAGCCGCAGAAGCGGCTGGAGGCGGCGCTGGCGGTCTACAAATCGCGCGACGAGAAGGCGCTGCCGGCGCTCGATACCGCCATCGCCAAGGAAACCAATGCCAATATCAAGCGCGCGCTGCTGGAGGCGCGTGCCGCCGTCATCGTGCTGTCGGCGGACGCCCCTGAGGCGGCGCGGCTCGACGCCGTCGGCGTGATCCGCGCGCGCGGCGATCAGGAGGCCTTGAGCCTGTTGTCATCGCTGCCGGCCGATGCGCCGCCGGCCCTGGCGAAGGCTGCCGCCAGCGCGATCAAGGCGATCCAGGGGCAGCTCGAAATCTGGAACGGCGTGCAGAACGCCTGGTACGGGCTTTCGCTCGGCTCGGTGCTGCTGCTGGCGGCGATCGGACTCGCCATCACCTTCGGCGTCATGGGCATCATCAACATGGCGCATGGCGAGATGGTGATGATCGGCGCCTACGTCACCTTCATGGTGCAGGAGGTGATCCGTACCCGCTATCCGGGGCTGTTTGACTATTCGCTGCTGATGGCGGTGCCGCTCGCCTTCCTCGTGGCGGGCGCCATCGGCATCGCCATCGAGCGCGGCATCATCCGCTTTCTCTATGGCCGGCCGCTGGAGACGCTGCTCGCCACCTGGGGCCTGTCGCTGATCCTGCAGCAGGCGGTGCGTACCGCCTTCGGCTCGTCCAACAAGGAGGTTGGCGCGCCATCCTGGATGAGCGGCGCCTTCGAGGTCGGGCATCTCAACATCACCTACGGCCGGCTGTGGATCATCTGCTTCACGCTGATCGTGTTTGTGGCGTTGCTCGCCATGCTGCGCTTCACGCGGCTCGGCCTGGAAATGCGCGCGGTGACGCAGAACCGCGCCATGGCCGCCGCCATGGGCATCCGCACCGCCCGCATCGATGCGCTGACGTTTGGGCTCGGCTCCGGCATCGCCGGCATCGCCGGCGTGGCGCTGTCGCAGATCGACAATGTCAGCCCCAATCTCGGCCAAGGCTACATCATCGACAGCTTCATGGTGGTGGTGTTCGGCGGCGTCGGCAATCTGTGGGGCACGCTGGTCGGCGCCTTCACCCTCGGCATCGCCAACAAATTCCTCGAGCCCTACGCCGGCGCCGTGCTCGGCAAGATCGCCATCCTGGTGCTGATCATCCTGTTCATCCAGAAACGCCCGCGCGGCATGTTCGCGCTCAAGGGCAGGGCGGTGGAGGCATGACCGCCCACCCGCTCATCCGCATGCTCGACCGCGGCGCCGTGCTGTTCCTGGCGCTGCTCGGCGCCTTCGCCATCGCCATTCCGGTGCTCAATCTGCTGGTGCCGGAAGGCTCCGCGCTGCATGTCTCGACCTATCTGGTGGCGCTGTTCGGCAAATATGTCTGCTACGGAATCCTCGCGCTGTCGATCGATCTGATCTGGGGCTATGCCGGAATCCTGTCGCTCGGTCATGGCGCCTTCTTCGCGCTCGGCGGCTATGCCATGGGCATGTATCTGATGCGGCAGATCGGCACGCGCGGCGTCTATGCCAATCCGATCCTGCCCGACTTCATGGTGTTCCTGAACTGGAAGGAACTGCCGGTCTATTGGTACGGCTTCCAATATTTTCCCTACGCGGCCCTGATGGTAATGCTGGTGCCGGGCGCGCTCGCTTTCGTATTCGGCTGGTTCGCGTTTCGTAGCCGCGTCACCGGCGTGTACCTTTCGATCATCACGCAGGCGATGACCTTCGCGCTGATGCTCGGCTTCTTCCGCAACAATTTCGGCTTCGGCGGCAATAACGGACTGACCGACTTCAAGGACATCCTCGGCTTCAACGTGCAGGCGGAGGGCACGCGCAACGCGCTGCTGGTAGTCTCCTGCCTGGCGCTCGCCATCGGCTTCCTGATCTGTCGCGCCATCGTCACCTCCAAGTTCGGCAAGGTGCTGGTGGCGATCCGCGACGCCGAGGCGCGCACGCGTTTCCTCGGCTACCGGGTGGAGGCCTACAAGCTGTTCGTATTCACTTTATCGGCCTGCATGGCGGGGGTGGCCGGCGCGCTCTATGTGCCGCAGGTCGGCATCATCAATCCAAGCGAATTCGCGCCCGGCAACTCCATTGAAGCCGTGATCTGGGTGGCGGTCGGCGGCCGCGGCACGCTCACCGGCGCGGTGCTGGGCGCCTTCGTGGTCAACTACGCCAAGACCTTCTTCACCAGCGGTGTGCTGGCGCCCTATTGGTTGTTCATGCTGGGCGGGCTGTTCATCGCGGTGACGCTGCTGCTGCCGCGCGGCGTTATCGGCACCTACAATCATTGGCGCGACGGACGCGGCGAAGCGCGTGCCGCCGGCGTGCCGAATGCTCCGCCGCATGCGGCGAAATAGGGCGCATCCATGGAACAGCACACCACCACCGCGCTGCTCTATCTCAACGGCATCACCGTCTCGTTCGACGGCTTCAAGGCGCTCAACGAATTGTCGTTCCTGATCGAACCGGGCGAGATGCGCGCCATTATCGGGCCGAACGGCGCCGGCAAGACCACTATGATAGACGTGGTCACCGGCAAGACGCGGCCCGACGCCGGCGACGTCTATTTCGAGGAAGGCACCTACGATCTGTCCAAGCTTGACGAAACCGACATCGCCGCGCTCGGCATTGGCCGCAAGTTCCAGAAGCCGACCGTGTTCGACATGCATACGGTCGAGGACAATCTGCTGCTAGCGCTCAAGAACGACCGGCGCGTGCGCGCCACGCTGCTGTGGCAATCGTCGACGCCGCAGGAACGGCGCATCGAGGAAATCTTCGACACTATCCGGCTGAAATCCCTGCGCTCGCGTGTGGCCGGCAGCCTGTCGCACGGCCAGAAGCAGTGGCTGGAAATCGGCATGCTGCTGGCGCAGGAGCCGAAGCTGCTGCTGGTCGACGAGCCGGTGGCCGGCATGACCGACGCCGAGACGCGGCAGACCGCCGAGCTGCTCAAGGAAATCAACCGGACCAAGACCGTCATCGTGGTCGAGCACGACATGACCTTCGTGCGCGACCTCGGCGTCCGGGTGACCTGCCTGCACGAAGGTTCGGTGCTGGCGGAAGGCACCATCGACCAGGTGTCGCAGAACGAGCGCGTCGTTGAAGTTTACTTAGGACGCTGACGATGCTGGATGTAAACGCCATCGACCTCCATTACGGCGCGGCGCAGGCGTTGCGCGGCATTTCGCTTCATGCCGAGGTCGGCAAGGTCACCTGCGTGCTCGGCCGCAACGGCGTCGGCAAGACCAGCCTGTTGCGCGCGCTCATCGGCCAGCACCCGGTCAGCGCCGGCTCGATCCAGTTCGACGGCGCCGACATCACACGGCTCGCCACCGTCGAGCGCGCGCGCCGCGGCATCGCCTATGTGCCGCAGGGCCGCGAGATTTTCCCGCTGCTGACGGTGGAGTAGAACCTGCAAACCGGATTTGCGCCGCTGCCGCGCGAGCACCGCAGCGTGCCCGACGACGTATTCGCGCTGTTTCCGGTGCTGGGCAGCATGCTCAAGCGGCGCGGCGGCGACCTGTCCGGCGGCCAGCAGCAGCAATTGGCGATCGGCCGCGCGCTGGTGATGCGGCCGCGGTTGCTGCTGCTCGACGAGCCGACCGAGGGCATCCAGCCCTCGATCATCAAGGACATCGGCCGCGCCATCACTTATCTGCGTTCGCTCGGGCAGATCGCCATCGTGCTGGTCGAGCAGTATCTCGATTTCGCGCAGGAATTGGGCGATCATCTGGTGGTGATGGACCGCGGCGCCATCGTTTACGCCAGCGACAAAGCCGGCATGGATGAGGGCGCGGTCAAACGGGCGCTGGCGATATGACGACGGCACCTCTCACGTTACAAGCACGGTGTCGTCCCCCGCGAAGGCGGGGGACCCAGTACGCCGCAGCCTATCGCTTCAACCGAAGTGTTCGTGTTTACTGGATGCCCCGCCTGCGCGGGGCATGACAGCAAAGGGTGGGGCGATGCTGGCAACAACCGAAAGCTCGCAGATCTTCGCCGCCAATCGCGCCACGGGCCGCGTCTCCCTCACTGTCGCCGCGGCCGGCGGCGTCACGCGCCGTACCCGCGTGCACGAGGACGGCTCGCTGCGCGTGCGCTTTCCCAATACGAGCGCGGACGCGCTGGAAGCGGTGATCGTCAACACCGGCGGCGGTATGGCCGGCGGCGACCGGTTCACCGTCGAGATCGCGCTGGGCGAGGGCGCCAGCCTGATCGCCGGTAGCGCGGCGGCGGAAAAGATCTACCGCTCGACCGGGCCTGAGGCCGAGATGAATGTCCGCCTCGAGGTCGGCGCCGGCGCCAGGCTCGCCTGGCTGCCGCAGGAAACCATTTTGTTCGACCGCGCGCGGATGTCACGCCGCATCGAGGTCGATCTCGCCGACAGCGCCACGCTGCTGATGGCGGAGGCGGTGGTGTTCGGCCGCGCCGCTATGGGCGAGGCGATGAGCGAAGGCTTCTTCGCCGACCATTGGCGTCTGCGCCGCGGCGGCCGGCTGGTTTATGCCGATAGTGCGCGGCTCGACGGCGCCATTGCCGATAAATTGTCGCACGCCGCCGTCACCAATGGCGGCATCGCCATGGCCAGCGTGCTGATCGCACCCGGCAATGAGGATACGCTGGCGCGGGTGCGCGCGCTTGAGTTCAAAGTCGGAGTCGGCATTTCGGCCTGGAACGGCATCGCGCTGACGCGGCTGTGCGCCAAAGACGGCGCCGTGCTGCGCCACGATCTGATCGCGCTGCTGGCGGCGCTGGGCGCCAGCGTTCCACGGCTCTGGCTAAACTGAGGACGCGCATGATCCCGAAAAGTGGGAACCGGTTTTCGGATAAGATCATGCGCACAAGGAAAGAAGCATGAACCTGACCCCGCGCGAAAAGGACAAATTGCTGATCGCCATGGCCGCCATGGTGGCGCGCCGGCGCCTGGAACGCGGCGTCAAGCTCAACCATCCGGAAGCGGTGGCGTTGATTTCCGATTTTATCCTGGAGGGCGCGCGCGACGGCCGCAGCGTCGCCGAGCTGATGCGCGATGGCGCCCATGTGCTCACGCGTAGCGACGTGATGGATAGCGTCGCCGAGATGATCCACGACATCCAGGTGGAAGCGACGTTTCCCGACGGCACCAAGCTCGTCACCGTGCACAACCCGATCCGCTGAAGGAGGCGCAATTGCTCAAACTGGCTTTGATCGTGTGCCTGTTCTCCGGCAGCGCGCAGGCGCATGATTCGCTGGTGCCGCACGCGCATCCGCACGGCGTCAGCATGTTGCCGGGTGTCGAGGTCATCGGCGTGGCGGCGCTGCTGCTCGCGCTCGCCGTGCTCGTCATCGCGCAATTCAAGCGCCGGTGAACGCATGATCCCGAAAAGTGGGTTCCGGTTTTCGGACAAGATCATGCGAAAAAGGAAAACGTCATGATCCCCGGCGAACTGTTCATCAAGGACGGCGACATCGAGCTCAATCCCGGCCGCAAGACGGTGACGCTCAGCGTCGCCAACAGCGGCGACCGGCCGATCCAGGTCGGCTCGCATTACCACTTCTTCGAGACCAACCCGGCGCTCAAGTTCGAGCGCAAAAAGGCGCGCGGCATGCGGCTTGACATCGCGGCCGGCACCGCGGTGCGCTTC
>JACQDO010000305.1 GCA_016201085.1 Hyphomicrobiales bacterium
GCACGGCCCCCCTTTTTCCAGCCGGCGGTCGCCAAACCGCCCCAGCCCATATTCAATCCCAGCCATCGGCCACTCCCGCGAATCAGTTGACTCACGGAATCAGCCGCGCAATCGCTCGGCAAGATGTGTGAACATGACAGCACCGCTTCGCGGGGGAAGGGTAAGAAGACGCCGGCCGTATTCTCAAACGGACTCTAAGCACACAACCAAAACGAGCACTACGGATGGAACCCGCATCTTAAGGCTGCTCAGCGGTTCCACCCCGATTTTGACGTTTTGATATAGAATAAAGACAGGCGTCCGCGTATCACTAGGTTCTCCCTTTTCGCACTCCCGTCTTAGCGTCCCTCTGGACGGGCGCCGTCTGGCCTGGGGATCGGGAATATCTATGCAAAGCTGGTATGCCGTCGATTTCGACCTGGAACTACTGCACTGTGGGTAGAGTAATCTTATGATCCTCTGGCTTCTATTTATCCTGATGACCGTGGCTGCGATCGCGGCCGTGTTGTGGCCGCTGACCCGGCGCAGCGAAGCACGCGGCGGCAGCGATATCGCCGTCTATCGCGACCAGCTGGACGAAATCGCCCGCGACCGTGCCATGGGGCTGATCGGCGAATCCGAGGCGGAAGCCGCCAAGGTCGAGGTTTCGCGCCGGCTGCTGGCCGCCGCCGATGCCGCCGCGGCCGAAAAGTCCGCTGACAATGAATCATCGCTCTGGCGCCGTCCGGCGAGCGCCATAGTCGGTCTGGCGCTGCTGCCGGCTGGGGCCATCGCGGTCTACCTGATGCTCGGTTCGCCGGATATGCCTGGTGCGCCCTTGGCCGAACGCTTGGCCACGCAGCAGAACGAGAACCGCTCAGTCGAGGCGCTGCTCGCCAAGGTGGAGGCGCATGCCGAAAGCAATCCGAATGACGGCCGCGCCTGGGAAGTGCTGGCTCCGGTTTACATGCGGATGGGGCGCTATGACGACGCGGTCAAGGCCCTGCGCAATTCGCTGCGCCTGAATGGCAGCAACGCGGCGCGCGAAGCCGATCTTGGCGAGGCCTTGGTTGCCGCCGCCAACGGCGTGGTCACCGTCGAGGCAAAAGCCCAATTCGATCGCGCACTCGCTCTCGACAAAGAGGACGTGATGGCCCGCTTCTATCTGGGCATGGCGGCCGATCAGGACGGCCGGCGTCCCGAGGCCGAAGCGATCTGGCGCGACATTATCGCCAAAGCGCCTCCCGGCGCCGCCTATTTGGAGATGATCCGTCACACGCTGGAGCGGAAAGCCCCGGCCACTGGGTCGGCCCCAGCCGCGGCTGCCCCCGCACAAGCGAACGCCGAGCCGCCGCAGCATGACGTCAACACCATGGTGCAGCGGCTGGCCAATCGGCTGAAGCAGAATGGCGCCGATGCCGAGGGCTGGGCGCAACTGGTACGCTCCTACCGAGCGCTCGGCCAGGAAGATAAGGCGCAAGCCGCGCTCGCCGATGCCCGCCAGGCGCTGGCCAGCGATCCGGACAAGCTGCAGGTGTTTACGGAGGTCATCGAGAAAGGCGCCCCGGCTGCGGCAGCGGCCCCGGCTGCGCCGCCGGCACCGGTGGCGCCCGCCGCGCCCGCAGCCGGCGCTACAGGGCCGAGTTCGGCCGATATCGCGTCGGCGGCGAAACTGCAACCCGATCAGCAAAACGACATGGTCCGCAGCATGGTGGCGCGGCTGGCCGATCGTCTTAAGCAAGACGGCAACGACATCGAGGGATGGCAACGCCTACTGCGCGCCTATATGGTTCTGGGTGAGCGCGACAAGGCGCAAGCCGCCGCCGCCGATGCCAAGCGGGCGCTGGCCAGCGATGCCGATAAGCTTCGCCAGATCGACGACATGATCAAAAGCCTGGGGCTCGAAGGCTGAGCAGGAACAATACGTTATGACCCGTAAACAACGACGCCTGATTCTGATCGGCTCCAGCCTTGGCGTGTTGGCGATCGCGGTCGTTCTGGTGCTTAACGCCATGAGCGGCTCGATCGTGTTCTTCAATTCGCCGAGCGACATTGTCGAGAAGCAAATCGCGCCTGGCACCCGTATCCGCGTCGGCGGCCTGGTCAAGCCCGGCAGCGTCCAGCGCAGCGAGAATTTGCACATCCGCTTCGAGGTCACCGACGGCAAACATGACGTCGCGGTTCGTTATCAGGGCATCGTGCCGGATCTGTTCCGCGAAGGGCAGGGCGTGGTCACCGAGGGCAAGCTCGAGGCCGGCGGCATCATGGCCGATATGGTGCTGGCCAAGCACGATGAACGCTACATGCCGCGCGAGGTGGTCGACGCCCTAAAGAAGACCGGTCGCTGGGAAGAAAGCGCCGGACAAGCAAGTGGAGGCACGCCGCGATGATCCCCGAACTCGGCCATTACGCGCTGGTGCTGGCATTGGGACTGGGCTTGATCCAGTCGATCGCGCCAATCGTCGGTGCTGCCAATAACGATGCCGGCCTGATGCGGCTCGCCAGCTCCACCGCGCTGATGCAGTTTCTGTTCGTGGCGCTGTCCTTTGCCGCGCTGACGACCTCCTACGTCACCTCGGACTTCTCGGTATTGAACGTGTTCGAGAATTCCCACTCGATGATGCCGCTGATCTACAAAATGAGCAGCGTGTGGGGCAACCACGAAGGCTCGATGCTGCTGTGGGTGCTCATCCTGGCGCTGTTCGGCGCGCTGGTGGCGGCGTTCGGCGCCAATCTACCGGCGACGTTGAAGGCGCATGTGCTGGCGGTACAGTCGTGGATCGCCTGCGCCTTCTATCTGTTCATCCTGCTCACCTCGAACCCGTTCGCGCGTCAGGCGCAGGCGCCGTTCGAAGGCCGCGATCTCAATCCGATCCTGCAGGACCCCGGCCTCGCCATCCATCCGCCGCTGCTCTACATCGGCTATGTCGGCTTCTCGATTGCCTTCTCCTTCGCCATCGCCGCCCTGATCGAGGGCCGCATCGACGCTGCCTGGGCGCGCTGGGTACGGCCGTGGACGCTGATGGCCTGGATGTTCCTCACGCTCGGCATCGCCATGGGTTCGTACTGGGCCTACTACACACTCGGCTGGGGCGGTTTCTGGTTTTGGGATCCGGTTGAGAACGCCTCCTTCATGCCGTGGCTGTCCGGCACCGCGCTGTTGCACTCCGCCGTGGTGATGGAGAAGCGCAACTCGTTGAAAATATGGACGATTCTACTCGCGATCCTCACCTTCTCGCTGTCGCTGATCGGCACCTTCCTGGTGCGCTCGGGCGTGCTCACTTCGGTGCATTCCTTTGCCAGCGACCCGACGCGCGGTGTGTTCATTCTCGGCATCCTGGTGCTGTTCATCGGCGGCAGCCTGGCACTGTTCGCCTGGCGCGGGCCGATACTCAAGCAGGGCGGCCTGTTCGCGCCGATCTCGCGCGAAGGCTCGCTGGTGTTCAATAATCTCTTCCTCACCACCGCCTGCCTGACGGTATTCGTCGGCACGCTGTATCCCTTGGCCCTGGAGGGGCTGACCGGCGCCAAGATTTCGGTTGGCGCGCCGTTCTTCAACATGACGTTCGGACCGCTGTTCATCGCGCTGATGTGCGTGATGCCGTTCGGACCGCTGCTGGCCTGGAAGCGCGGCGATCTGTATGGCGTGGCGCAGCGGTTGATGGCGGCCTTCGGCATCGGCCTGGTGGCGATCGCGGCTACCTTCGCGATCAAAGGTGGGGAAGCGATCTTGGCGCCCTTCGGCGTCGGCGTGGC
>JACQDO010000306.1 GCA_016201085.1 Hyphomicrobiales bacterium
CTATACGGTCGATGAGCATTTGCTGCGCTGCATCGGTGTGCTGGCGGAGATCGATCGCGGAGCCAGCCCCGAGACGCCGCTCGCTAACGATCTGATCCAAAAGCTGCTGCCCGGCCACCGGATGGTGCTCTACGTCGCGCTGTTCCTGCACGACATCGCCAAGGGCCGGCTCGAGGACCATTCGATCGCCGGTGCGCGGGTGGCGCGGCGGTTCTGCCCACGGCTGGGATTTTCGGCGGCCGATACCGAGTTGATCGCCTGGCTGGTGGAAACCCATCTGACGATGTCGAGCGTGGCGCAGTCGCGCGACCTGTCCGACCGCAAAACCATCGAGAATTTCGCCGCCGTGGTGCAGTCGGCCGAACGGCTCAAGCTGCTCGCCATCCTCACCACCGCCGACATCCGCGCGGTCGGACCGGGCGTGTGGAACGGCTGGAAGGCGCAGCTCATCCGCACGCTGTATTACGAGACCGAGCCGGTGCTCACCGGCGGCTTCTCCGAGGTCAACCGCGCCCAGCGCGTCGCCATCGCGCAGGCCGAATTCCGCGAGGCGCTCAAGGACTGGCCGGCGGAACGGATCGAGGCCTATATCAACAAGCTCTATCCGGCCTATTGGTTGAAAGTCGATCTGCCGCACAAGCTCGAGCACGCGCGATTCGTGCACGCCGCCGCGGACACCGGCAAGACGCTGGCCACGACCATCGGCTTCGATGCCGAACGCGCGGTGACCGAACTCACCGTGCTGGCGCCCGATCATCCCTGGCTGCTGTCGATCATCGCCGGCGCCTGCGCCATGGCCGGCGCCAATATCGTGGACGCGCAGATCTACACCACCACCGACGGTATGGCGCTCGACACCATATCGCTGTCGCGCGAATTCGATCGCAACGAGGACGAACAGCGCCGCGCCAACCGCATCGCCGAGTCGATCGAGAAGGCGCTGCGCGGCGAATTGCGGCTGCCCGACATGGTGAGCAAGCGCGCGGCGCCGAAAGGCCGCATCCGGGCGTTCGCGCTCGAGCCGTCGGTCACCATCAACAACCAATGGTCGCACCGCTACACCATGGTGGAAGTCACCGGCCTCGACCGCACCGGCCTGCTCTACGAGATGACCACGACGTTGTCCAAACTCAACCTCAACATCGCCTCCGCCCACGTCGCGACCTTCGGCGAGCGCGTGGTCGACGTGTTCTACGTCACCGATCTGATGGGCGCGCAGATCACCTCGCCGACGCGGCAGGCTGCCATCAAGCGCGCACTGATTGGCTTGTTCGCGGGCGGCGACGGCAAGAGCACCGCCAACTAACCGAGTACCTCTTGTTGCCGCAGATGATTATGAGATTGCGCCGCGCAAAACGACACAACGGCGTTAATGACAGAGCACGCGACGCGTTCCACTATGATTGTCGGCCGCGCTAGTTCTTGCCCAAGGCACGGCGCGGTTCGTCCTCGCAGTACTGCGTCACCTCGAGTTGGACCATTTGCAGCAGACGGGCCGCGTCCATGAATTCGTTCTGGCGCGCCAGCTCGGCCAGTTGCTTGCTCATCGCGGCGATGTATTCGGCCGATTCGCTGTTGTTCTTTTTCATGATGGAAGTCCCCCCATGACCAACAACAATAATCCCGAAAGCGATCGTTCCAACATCCTTTGCTTTCAACCGCCGGTGACCATAAGAGACAGCGCTGGTTGTCCTGAACTCACTTCGCCGGCCGCGCCCGATCCGCTGGCGCAGGAGGGCTTGCGTCTGTGCAAGGCGTATTTCGCAATCGAGGATGCCGCGCTGCGGGCTTCGCTGATCGCGCTGCTGGAAAATATCGCAGGGCGCGACGCGGCGGGCGCCGGCCTCAAGCGCGACGGGATTTAGCTCAGGTCGGTGCCGAGCTTATCATTCCGCGGCAGCGCGTGATGCCGACGCCGATCGCTCGGTGCGAAGCGAGAAGCCCTTCACCGCCGCGTAGATCGCCGGGATGACCACGAGCGTGAGCACGGTCGACGACACCATGCCGCCGATCATCGGCACCGCGATGCGCTGCATTACCTCGGCGCCGGTGCCGTGGCTCCACATGATCGGCAGCAGGCCGGCCATGATGGCGGCGACCGTCATCATCTTCGGGCGCACGCGATCGACCGCGCCGGACATGATGGCGGCGTAGAGATCTTCGCGGGTGAATTCATCACCCTCGATGGCGCGCTCCGCCTGCAATTCGGTGAGCGCATTATCGAGATAGATCAGCATCACCACGCCGGTTTCGGCGGCGACACCGGTAAGCGCGATGAAGCCGACCGCGACCGCCACCGACAGATTGAAGCCGAGCGCCCACATTAGCCATAAGCCGCCAGCGAGCGCGAACGGCACCGACAGCATGACGATCAGGGTCTCGGTCACCCGCCGGAAGTTGAGATACAGCAGCAGGAAGATGATCAGTAGCGTGATCGGCACCACGATCTTGAGCCGTGCCTTGGCGCGCTCCATGTATTCGAACTGGCCGCTCCAGGTGACGTAATAGCCGGGCGGAAACTTGATCTGGTCCGTCACCGCCTTCTGCGCGTCGGCCACGTAACCGCCGATATCGCGGTCGCGCAGGTCGACATAGATATAGGCGACGAGTTGCGCGTTCTCGGTGCGGATGGTAGCTGGGCCTTTCGCGAGCTCCACCTTGGCCACCTCGCCGAGCGGCACGGTGCCCCCGTTAGCCAAAGGGATGAGCACCTGGGTCGCGATCGATTGG
The DNA here is from genome assembly GCA_016201085.1 of Hyphomicrobiales bacterium. Classification (GTDB taxonomy): domain Bacteria; phylum Pseudomonadota; class Alphaproteobacteria; order Rhizobiales; family Xanthobacteraceae; genus Pseudolabrys. The sequence goes on from JACQDO010000306.1 coordinate 2,731, forward strand.
GCGTCGCTGCGCAAATTTCGCGGGTAGCGAATGCTGACCGTGTAGCGTTCGCGGCCCTCGACCGTGGTAGTCACGGCCTCCGCTCCAAGCGCGGTGGAGATCATGTCCTGGACGTCGGTGATCATCAGGCCGTAGCGGGCGAGCTGCGCGCGATTGGGGTCGACATTGAGATAATAGCCGCCGATGATGCGTTCGGCGAAAGCCGTTGTCGTTCCTGGCACCGTCCGTATGACTGCCTCGATTTGGCGGGCCAATTTTTCTATTTCGGCGAGGTCGGTGCCGTAAACCTTGACGCCAACCGGCGTGCGGATGCCGGTGGCGAGCATGTCGATGCGCGCCTTGATCGGCATGGTCCAAGCGTTCGACACGCCAGGGAACTGCAGCGCCTTGTCCATCTCGGCGATCAGCTTGTCGATGGTCATGCCGGGCCGCCATTCACTCTCCGGCTTCAGGTTGATCACGGTCTCGAACATCTCGGTCGGCGCCGGATCGGTGGCGGTGGAGGCGCGGCCGGCCTTGCCCCATACCGAGGCGACCTCGGGGAAGCTCTTGATGATCTTGTTCTGCGTCTGCAGCAATTCGGCCGCTTTGGTCACTGAGATGCCGGGCAGCGTCGCCGGCATATAAAACAGCGTACCCTCGTTGAGAGTCGGCATGAACTCGCTGCCGAGCCGCGTGGCCGGCCACAGACTGACGAGCAGCACGCCGAGCGCCATCAGAATGGTCGCGGCCTTGTATTTCAGCGCGACGCGGATCACCGGTCGATACACCCAGATCAGGAAGCGGTTTATCGGGTTCTTGTGCTCGGGCATGATCTTGCCGCGTACAAACAGGATCATCAGCATCGGTACCAGCGTGACCGACAGAAGAGCGCCCGCCGCCATAGCGAAGGTCTTGGTATAGGCCAGCGGCTTGAACATGCGGCCTTCCTGCGCCTCCAGCGCGAAGATCGGCAGGAACGACACGGTGATGATCAACAGGCTGAAGAACAGCGCTGGGCCGACCTCGATCGCGGCCTCGATCAGCACCTCGCTTCTCGGCTTGCCGGGGTCGGCGCGCTCCAGGTGCTTGTGGGCGTTCTCGATCATCACGATGGCAGCGTCGACCATGGCGCCGATGGCGATGGCGATGCCGCCGAGGCTCATGATGTTCGAACTCAAGCCCAGCAGATACATGCACAGATAGGAGATCAGCACGCCGAGCGGCAGCGTGATGATCGCCACCAGCGCGCTGCGCACATGCAGCAAGAACACCACGCATACGATGGCGACGATGATGCTCTCCTCGATCAAGGTCCCCTTGAGATTCTCGATAGCGCGGTAGATCAGGTCCGAGCGGTCGTACACCGCCTCGAGCGTGACGCCCTGCGGCAGACTGGGCACGATCTGGGCCAGCCGCTCCTTGGTGTTTTTGATGACGTTGAGCGCATTCTCGCCGAAGCGCTGCAGCACGATGCCGGTGACGGCCTCGCCCTCGCCGTTCACCTCGGTGATGCCGCGGCGTTCGTCGGGCGTGAGCTCGACACGCGCCACGTCGCGCAGCAGCACCGGTATGCCGCGGTCGTTCTTGACCACGATCTGTTCGAGATCGGACAGGCTTTTGACATAGCCGCGGCCGCGCACCACGAATTCGGTTTCCCCCAGCTCGACGGTGCGGCCGCCGACGTCGATATTGCTCGACCGCAAGGCAGTGCGGACGCTCGACAGTGAGATGCCGAGCGACTGCAAGCGGCGCGGATCGATCACCACACTGTATTGCTTGACGAAACCGCCGACGCTGGCGATCTCGGCGACGCCCTCCGCCTTGGCCAAGCCATAGCGGATGTACCAGTCCTGTATGGTGCGCAGCTCGACGAGGCTCTTCTGCACGCCACGCACGATATATTGGTAGACCCAGCCGACGCCGGTGGCATCCGGCCCGAGCGTCGGCGCCACGCCGGCCGGCAGCTTGCGCGCCGCGGCGTTGAGATATTCCAGCACGCGCAAGCGCGCCCAGTAGAGATCGGTGCCGTCCTCGAAGATCACGTAGACAAACGACACGCCGAAGTAGGAGAAGCCGCGCACCACCTTGGATTTCGGCACGATCAGCATGGCGGTGGCGAGCGGATAGGTGACCTGATCCTCGACCACCTGCGGCGCCTGGCCGGGATATTCGGTGTAGACGATCACCTGCACGTCAGACAGGTCGGGGATTGCATCGAGCGGCACCCGCAACACCGCGTACAGACCCGCCAGCGTCAGGAATACGCTAGCGAACCCGACCAGCAGCAGGTTGCGCGCCGACCAGCGGATGACGGCCTCGATCATTTGGACTCCTCAGGTTGGCTGAAGGTCTTGAGCGCGGTCTGCAGGTTGCTCTCGGCGTCGATCAGGAAGGTCGCGGTGGTGACGACCTCCTCGCCCGCCTTGAGCCCCTCGACGATCTCCACAAAGCCGTCGCCGTGGCGACCGAGCTTTACGCTGCGCGGCTCGAAGCGACCTTCGCCTTTCGACACCAGCACGATCTGCTGCGCGCCGCTGTCGATGATGGCACTCGCCGAAACGGTGGTAACCGGGACCTTGTCGGCGTCGGCATGGAATACGACGTCGGTATACATATCGGGCTTCAGTTTCTGGTCCGGATTGGCGATCTCGATGCGCACCTGCACGGTGCGCGTCTCGGTCTTCACCTGCGGATAGATGAAGGTGACGGTGCCCTCGACCGGCTCGCGGCGATAGGCGCGGAAGGTCACGGTGGCGCGGTCGCCCAGCTTGATGTCGGCCAGATCGCCTTCCGCCGTCTCGGCAATCACCCAGACGTTGCTGAGATCGACGATGCGGTAAATCTCGTCCCCGGCGGCGACGCGCTGGCCGTTGATGATGTTCTTGACCATGACGGTGCCGCCGGCCGGCGCCAACCAGTCGATGGTGCGCGGATTGTTGCCGCTGTCGCGGATCTCTCGGATACGCGCCTCCGGCAGGCCGAGATTGCGCAGCCGCTGCATGGCGCCTTAGAGCGATTTGCCCATTCCCGCGTTGGCCGTACCGGACCAACTCCTGGCCACCAGTAGATCGGCGATCGCCAGTTGGATATCCGGGCTGTAGACGCGGAACAGCGGCTCGCCGGCACGCACGATCTGGCCGGTGGTATTGACGAACAGGTCCTCGACATAGCCGTCCGAGCGCATGGTCACGATGGTGGCGCGCCGCTCGTCGATGGCGACGGTGCCGACCGCGCGTACCGGATGCGTCAGCACGCGCGCCTCGGCGGCTTCCGTGCGCACGCCGACGCGCTGCACGCGGTCGAGACTGACCTTGATGGTTTTGCCGTCGCTCGGCTCATCGCCGTCATAAACGGCGATATAATCCATCCCCATCGGGTCTTTCTTCGGCACCTGCGAGATGTCGGGCAAACCCATCGGATTTCGGTAGTAGAGAATCTTGCGGTTCCCCGCCGGTTTCGGCGGTTTCGGTGGATCGAAGCTCGGCTCGGCGTCGTCATAGACCGGAAGAAAAGTGCGGCCCTGCGCGTCGGCTTTCGGCATCGCCGACCAGTTCGGCGCGCCGCTCGGATCGCGATAATAGAGAATGGTTCGCTCGGCCGCAGTGGCGCGTGGCGCGACGCTCAGCGGCGTCGCTCCGCTACCGGAGCGCTGGACATAGCCGTAACCCGCGAGCGCAACGCCTGCGAGCAGCAGCGACAACAATAAGACGACGCGATTTCGAGTCATGGCTGTCTCGTTTCGATCAAGCCTGCCGAGAAGATGGTTAAGCGGCGGCGGCCACAGCTGCGGCCACCGCCCGATTTGAAGGGAGCGCGCGGCTCACTTGACGGCCTTGAGGATGACCTTGCCGACCACCGTCTCCGGCTCGCCCTGCACCTTAGCGGCGATGCTGAACATATAGCGGCCCGCCATCGGCAGATCGGTCTTGAAGGCGTAGACGCCCGGTTCCTTGCTGGGCACGGCGGCGACCGGCGACACCATGTCGGCCATGTTGTCCGGCCCCATGTCGACGCGGGTGCGCACGATGACGGCATCCGCCACCGGCTTGCCGCTCGGCTTGTGGGTGAGACGCACGGCGACCACCACGTCGTCGCCCTTCTTCCATTCCGGCGCGACCGACTCGAAGGTGTAGTCCGCGGCGCCGGCGAAGGCTGCGGCATTGCTCAGGCCCATCGCAACCGCCACGATGGCGGCGCACAGATAGTTCGATTTCATTTCATATCTCCTGATGGCTTTCTGCTCGGTGCCGCACTCGATTGTGATCGAACGGCAGCCAAATTTGCGCGCGAGCTTTCAGACTCACGCGACACGACACAGTTTGAAAGCGATCAGACGCGAGGGGGGCGAAAGGGCGGTGAACCCATCAGCGCGGAGATACCGGTGCCGGCGCGTAGCGGCTTGAGCGCGGCGACGACCAGCGATGAAAAAGCGATGCTGGAGACGTTGAGGCCGGTAAAACTGAAGCAATGGATGGCGCAAGCCGCCAAGCACGCGCCTTCGTCTGCAAATTTTTGTGTCTTGCCGCTCGGTGCGCTGTGGCGGTGATGGTCGCAGTCCGGCATCGCCTGCGCGGCCTCCACATTCGCTGCGCTGGCCACGCTGGCGGAGCCGACCGTCGCCGGCAGCGTGGCGATGGCCACGGCCAGCAGGGCGACAAAAATGCTGCGAGCGATACGGTTGGTCACGGCGGCTTTCGTTAACAGCCAGGATGCTTCTTCGATGCATTCTATATGCACCGAGGTTACCAGCCTATCCTTGATCAAGGTCAAATGATGACCGTTGCAGCTAGCGTTAAGGCCGGCCCCCCGAAAATCGCCCGCAATCGGGGTCAAATAGCCCTTAACGAGCCCTTAAACCGGCCCCCGTAGCGTCCTCCGCGGGGGCCGGCGGATAGCCGCCGGCCATATCGGGTCGCGTCATGGCGGGACGAGGACATTCGGACGCGCGCCGGGAACCGGTGTTCGACAGCAGCCC
>JACQDO010000307.1 GCA_016201085.1 Hyphomicrobiales bacterium
AAGTTCATCTGCCGCGGTACTGTGGAAGAGAAAATCGACCAGCTCATTGAGTCCAAACGCCAACTGTCGCAGGACTTGCTGGAAGGCGGCGCCGACTTACTGCTGACCGAGTTGAAAGACGACGAATTACTCAAACTGGTTGCGCTGGATATCAATAAGGCACTCAAGGAGGTGTGACCGATGGCGTTCTATGACTATGGATGGAGGCCCTATGTTTCCGTGGCGGAGCGGCGGCGCCAAGCGGAGCGCGAGCTCGACAAGCGCAGGAAGCAAGGTCATGCCGTCTCGCCCGTCCGCATCGAAGGGCGCGCCATAGCCAAGACCTTTTGGGGTAAGGCCTGGTGCGAGAACCTCGAGCTGTACAGCGATTATGCCAACCGGCTGCCGCGCGGGCGGACCTATGTGCGCAACGGTTCGGTGGTCCATCTTCAGATTGCGCCCGGCCATGATGTTGTCGAGCGTGGTCATGCCCTTGAACAGCGCGACGTTCTGGAAGGTGCGCGCGATGCCGCCGATGGCGGCTTCATGCGGGCGCATCTTGCTGCGCGCCTCGCCCTTGAAGGTGATGCGGCCTTCCTGTGGATGATAGAAACCGTTGATGACATTGAGCATCGAGGTCTTGCCGGCGCCGTTCGGACCGATGATGGCGCGGATCTCGCCCTGGCGGATGTCGAAAGAAACGTTGCTGATCGCCTTCACGCCGCCGAACGACAGCGAGACGTTCTCCACCGCCAACAGCACGTTGTCGACCGCGACGTTGGGTCCGTCCGGAGCTCTCATGCCGCTTTCCCCATGGGAGCGGCGGCGACCGGCGCGGTCGCCATGTCGCGGATCTTGACGCGCGCGCTGATCGTGCCCTTGCGGCCGTCCTCGAACGTCACCTCGGTCGAGATATCGGCCTCCTTGGAGCCGTCGTACAGCGCCTTGATCAGGGCTGCGTAACGCTCGGCGATGAAGCTGCGGCGGACCTTTTGCGTGCGCGTGAGTTCGCCGTCGTCGGCATCGAGTTCCTTGTGCAGGATGAGGAAGCGCTTGATCTGCGTGCCCGCCATCACCTTGTCGGCCGCGAGCGAGCGGTTCACCTCGGCCACGTGCTTCTCGATCATGTCGTAGACCAGCGGGTGACCGGCAAGCTCCTGATAGGAGCCGTAGATGACGTTGTTGCGTTCGGCCCAGCTGCCCACCGCGGTGAGATCGATGTTGATCATCACGCTGACGAAGTCGCGCTTATCGCCGTAGGCCACAACCTCACGGATGTTGGGATAGAATTTGAGCTTGTTCTCGATATATTTCGGCGGGAACAATGTGCCGTCGTTGAGCTTGCCGACATCCTTGGCGCGGTCGATGATCTTCAAGTGCCCGGTCTTCTCGTCGAAATAGCCGGCATCGCCGGTCTTCACATAGCCATCGGGCGTCAAGGTTTCGGCTGTCTTGTCATTATCTTTGAAGTAGCCGGCGAACATGCCGGGCGACTTGAACAGCACCTCGCCATTGTCGGCGATGCGGATGTCGACGTTGGGGCAGGCCGGGCCCACGGTGTCGGAATAGATTTCGCCGTCCGGCTGCGCGGTGACGTAGAGGAAGGCTTCGGTCTGCCCATAGAGCTGCTTCAGATTGAGTCCGATCGAGCGATAGAAGGCGAACAGCTCAGGGCCGATGGCCTCGCCCGCGGTGTAGGCGACGCGCACGCGCGAGAACCCGAGTACGTTCTTGAGCGGTCCGTACACCAGGATATTGCCCAGCCAATACAGCAGCCGTCCGCCCAGCGGCACAGATTGCTTGTTGAGGATGCGCTCGCCGTATTTGCGCGCCACGCCGATGAAATAGTGGAACATCTTGCGCTTGAGGAAGCCGGCGTCCTCCATGCGGATCATCACGCGCGTGAGCAGCACCTCGAGCGTGCGTGGCGGCGCGAAATAGAAGCTCGGCCCGATCTCGCGCAGGTCGGCCATCGCGGTATCGCCGCTCTCGGGGCAAGCCATGCAGAAGCCGGCGACCAGGCCTTGCGCATAGTTGAGGTAATGATCGCCAACCCAGGCCAGCGGCAGATAAGCGAGCGCCACGTCCTGCTCGGTCAAATGATCGAAGGCGACGGTGTCGGCGGCGGCCTTGATCGAGCGCTCGCCGGTGAGCACCACGCCCTTGGAGGTGCCGGTGGTGCCCGAGGTATACAATATGATGGACGGATCGGAGCCTTTGCCCGCGGCGATCTCGTCATCAAGCCAGCGGCTCACCGCCGGATCGGCGAGCGCCCGACGGCCGTCCGCGACGATGTCGTCCATCGCATGCAGATGGCTGTGGTCGTAGTCGCGCATGCCGCGCTTTTCGTCGTAGATCATATGCTCGAGCTTCGGCAGCTTGTCCTTGACCGAGAGAATCTTGTCGACCTGTTCCTGGTCCTCGACCGCCGCGTAGCGGGTCTCGGCATGCGCCAGCACGAAAGCGAGTTCTTCGGCCACCGCGTCCGAATAAACCGGCACCGGGATGGCCCCCAGCATCTGCGCGGTCATCACCGACCAGTAGAGTTTCGGCCGGTTGGCACCCACGATGGCGATGGTCTCGCCGCGTTGCAGGCCGAGCCGGCTGAGCCCGACGGCATAGGCCCTCACGAGGTCGAGTGCCTCGGCCCAGGTCCAGGTCTGCCAGACCCCGAGATCCTTGTGCCGCATAGACGGACGCGGCCCATACAAATGGGCGTTGCGAATCAACAACTTAGGAAACGTATCCGCCGCTGCGGCGACGTTTTGCAACACAGCATTATCCTCCCGGCCAGCCTGCGCGTTGCCCGCGCATGATAATTGACCGGCGGCGGATACCGCCACCGGAACCCCTTCTGGAGTTTATATAACAGAATGCCGTCAAATGATCTGTTCGACTAGCGGCCACTTGACAGACAAGGGCGCCAAGTCATCCTAGGCGTGCGGGCACGTGTCGGTGGCCCACAGGTTGCATTAACCGCCGTAACGACTGAGCCGCTCCAGATCCAGCACTGTAATGCCGCCGTGCTCGACGCGCAGCAGGCCTTTGCCTTCCAGGATTTGCAGACTCTTGTTCGCCGCCTGCCGCGACAGGCCGCTGAGCAGTCCGATCTCCTCTTGCGAGATTTCCAGCTGCATGCCGAGATTGGGATAGAGCACCGGATTGAACAACCAGGCGATATTGCGCGCCAGCCGGCCGGTCGCGTCCAGCATGCGGTCGTATTCGGCCAAGGCGATGAACTGCCCGAGCCGCTCGTTGAGCTGGCGCACCAGGAAGCGGTTGAAGGCGACCGAATTCTCGAACAGCCAGAGAAAGGTTGAGCGCTCCATCAGCGCCATGCGCGTGTCGCGCAATGCCACCAGATCGTAGTGACGCGGCTCGTTCTTGAGCACGGTACCCTCGCCGAACCAGCCGCCGGCGCGGATGCCGGCGAGCGTCACTGCCTTGCCGGTGCGCGACACGGTGCTGAGCTTCACCAGACCGGCGGTGACGCCGGTCCACGACTCCAGCCGGTCGCCGCGATGGCAGATATAGCTGCCCTCGGCAAAAGATTTTTCGACGATGCCGCGACGGGCGTGCTCGAATTCGCCTTCACGCAGGTCGAGCGACCAGAAGGCGATGCGCCGCAGTTGCTCCGCCGCGATCACTCGGCGGCCTTGAGATAGGGCGCCGCGCCGGCGGCAAATTGCTCGCGCAAGGCGGCTTCCTCGGCCTTGGCGGCGGCCAGATGCCGCGCCTTGACCGGCCCGAAGCCGCGAATCTTTTCCGGAATGGAGGCGAGCGCGACCGCAACGGAGTGATTGGCCGGCGTCAGCTCCGTCGCGATCGTCTCGAGCAAAGCTTCGTAGTCGGCGATCAACTTGCGCTCGCTGCGCCGTTCCTCGGTGTAGCCAAACGGATCAAACGGCGTACCGCGCAGCACCTTGAACTTCGCCAGCACGCCTAAAAATTTGAGCATCCACGGTCCGAACGACATCTTCTTCGGCTCGCCGGTG
>JACQDO010000308.1 GCA_016201085.1 Hyphomicrobiales bacterium
CCAGCAGCCGATCGAAGACGAAGGCGCCGGCCAGCCAGACCAGGACGAGGCGCGTGAGATCGAGAACATCGCGCCCGATGAGCTGCTGCCAGCCGAGCCATAGAACGATCGCGGCGGACCAGATCGCCGCCACCGCTCTGGTCGGCGCGCGCGCGAGCAGGAAATCCAGGACGATGCCGAGCAGCAATCCGATCGAGACGATATAGGCGATCTTGTGCAGGGACGATCGCGGCGGCAGCGCCGGCCAGCCGAGGATCGACGTCTGCGCTACCAGGAAGGCCAGCGCGATGGCGCAGCCGGCGGCGCGCGCGTCGATGGCACGGCCGAGAAAGCCAGCCAGGAGTCCGGCTACGATCAAGGGCAGCAGCGCCGCCAGGACGGCGCTCAGGATGAATGGATCGTCCAACATGGAGTCACTAACACTGTAGTTATCGTTTTAATCCAAGGCCCGCATCACCGCGCTGGCAATCGCCGCGGTGCCGTCCTTGCCGCCGTATTCCATTGGCTTGATGCCCGATGCATAAGCCTTGTCCACGGCGCGCTCGATGCGCAGCGCCGCTTCCGCCGCCGGCGGGTGCTCGTGTCTGTCGGCCAGCCAGTCGAGCATCATGGCGGCGGACAAGATCATCGCGGTCGGATTGGCCTTGCCTTGCCCCATGATATCGGGGGCGGTGCCGTGGCAGGGCTGGAACACGGCGTGCTTGTCGCCGACGTCGGCGGAAGGCGCGATGCCGAGGCCGCCGATCAGCCCGGCGGCCAAGTCCGACAAGATGTCGCCGAACATGTTCTCCATCACCATCACGTCGAAGTCCCAAGGCTTCTTCACCATCATGGCGGCGCAGGCGTCGACATACAGCAGGTCGGTTTTCACCTCGGGGTATTTCGCTTGGCGCTCGGCGAAGATATCGCGCTGCCAGTTGAAGGCTTTGAACACATTGGCCTTGTCGACCAGCGTCAGGCGGCCGGGTCGGCCGCGTACTTTCCGCCGCTCGGCCAGATGCAGCGAGAAGTCGAACAGCCGTTCGGTGGTCTTGCGTGTCACGACCAGCGTCTCGCGTGCCTCTTCATGGGTGGTGACGCCCTTGCCCATGGAGGCGAACAGGCCTTCGGTCGACTCGCGGATCAGCACGAAATCGATGCCGTGTGCCTCGGCGCCGACGATCGGGCTCGGCACGCCGGGGATCAGCCGCGCCGGGCGTACGCCGGCATAGAGGTCGAAGACGAAGCGCAGCTCGACCTGCGGCATGATCTCGGTGTTATCGGGATAGCGCACGCTCGGCAGCCCGCAGGCGCCGAGCAAAATGGCGTCGGCCTGTTCGCACAGCTTGATCGTGCTTTCCGGCATCGACTTGCCGGTCGCTTTGTAGTGCTCGGCGCCGGCCGCCCCCTCGACGAAGCGGAAGGCGAGGCCCGACGTGGTCTTCTGCACGTGGGCCAGAATCTCCAGCGTCGGCGTCATCACCTCGATGCCGATGCCATCGCCCGGCAGCACGGCGATGTGGAAGGCGGAGTTGGCGGACATGCGGCGTTTCCAGGGATGGCGTTGCGAGCGCGGTATGGGTAATCAATACGTCCGCGCGGGAACGCGCAAGGGATGATGCTTGAGGTCTGCCATGCCCCGCTTCGCCGCCAATCTGGGTTATCTGTTCACCGAGCGTCCGCTGCTCGAACGCATCGATGCTGCGGCGGCCGCCGGCTTTAAGGCCATCGAGCTGCAATTCCCCTATGACGTGCCGGCAAGCCAAGTGAAAGCGGCGATCGCGCGCAATAAGCTCACCGTGCTCGGCATCAATACGCCGCCGGGCGGGCGCGAGGGCGAATTCGGGCTGGCCGCGGTGCCCGGCCGCGAGCAGGATTTCGATGCGCAGTTTGCCCGCGCGCTAGACTACATTACCGAGATCGGCGGCAGCGCGGTGCATTGCCTGGCGGGCAAGGTGGCGGTCGAACAACGCCCGGCGGCCGAGCGCGTGTTCATCGGCAATCTGCAATGCGCCGCCGATCTCGCCGCCGCAAAAAAGATCACACTGCTGATCGAGCCGATCAATGCGCGCGACCGGCCGAATTACTTTCTCAACCGCGTCGAGCACGCCGCCGACATCGTCGCCAAGGCGGGCCGCGCGAATATTCGCATGCAGTTCGATTTCTATCATGCGCAGATTGTCGGCGGCGATCTGCTGCATCGGCTCGGACAATACTTGCCGGCCGTCGGCCATCTGCAATGCGCCTCGGTGCCGAACCGCCACGAGCCGGACGAGGGCGAGATCAATTACCCGTATGTATTCGAGGCGGTGGACCGGCTCGGCTATGGCGGCTGGATCGGTTGCGAGTACCGCCCGCGCTCCCGCACCGAGGACGGCCTGGGGTGGGCGCGTAAATACGGCGTGATTCCAGCTTATTTAGGGGTGGTTAACCATCAATCGTCTTGAAAACCCACGCTTTTCGCTTTTCCTGGACCCTGCGCATTGCTAAATTTGGAACCATGTGGGGCCGCCGCAAGAAAGCCGAGGCTGCTGCGCCTGTGGCGCCGAAACCGCTGAAGGACGCCGTGCGCGAGGCGCGCATCGAGGCGGCCGAGCGGTCCGGCGTGGTCGTCGACCTGCGCAATGCCGAGCTGGCCCGGCTGGAACTGCTCAACGAAGCGCTCAATCCGCTGTTTGCGGACATCCCCGACAACATCGAGCTGTTCGACCGCGGCGTGAGCAAAGGCGACTCGCCGCAACTGTGGATTGATGTGATCGCGCATGTCGAAATGGGCCGCGACAAGCGGCAATACCGTTTCGTGCAGGACACCCGTTACGGCCGTACGGTGCTGGCGGAGAGTTATGAAGTGCCCGAGATCGTGCAGGCGGTCACGCGCTACGTGGCGCGCCGGCTGGTCGAGCGCGAACGCGCGCTGAGCGACGACATCGCGCTCGGACGGCATACCGCACAGCAGGCTTTGCAGAGCGAACGGCGGCGCCGGCGCTGGCGTACATTCCGCACCTTGATTTACGGCATGCTCCTCGGCATCGCCGCGCTGTTCGCCTACGTGCTGTACACCGGTCCGACGCCGTAAAACCAACAATACGCGCGTCTCGCTTCCTGCCGCCTTTCAGGTGGCGGGAATGGAAAGCTGCATCCGCTTCTGCTCGCCCACCTCGCCGTTGGCCGCGAAACCGCGCGAGACGATTTCGCACCGCCAGTCGCCGCGCGATCCGTCGATGCGATAGAGATTGTAGGCGGCGGCATCCTTGCCGCTGCCGGGCACAGCCGAGGCCGACGGTACGCCGATCGCCGGCACACGCGTACCGTTCGGGCCGTTGAGCCAATTGATCATGTGCAGGTGATCGTGGCCGTGCAGCACCAGATCGGCGCCGTGCGCGGCGACGATGCGCAACAGCACCGGCGCGTCGAGCAGGGCCTTGGCGCGTCCGGCTTGGCTCACCGGCGGGTGATGGATCAGCAGCACGCGGAACAGGTTTTCGGTTTTGAGTTGATTGAGCGTTTCCGCCAGGCCAGCGAGCTGCAAGGTGCCGAGCCAGCCGGTCGCCAGCAACGGCGCGGTCGGCACGCCGGTGGTGACGCCGATCAGCGCCAGCGGTCCGCGCCGGCGCAGAAACGGAAATCCGGCGATGCCGTCGTCGTCGCTCATCTGCGCGCCCCACTGGCGCGCGGCGTAATTGGCGGCCTCCCGCACATAGACGTCGTGATTGCCGGGAACGAAGGTTACGTCCCGCGCGGTGCCCAGTTTTTCCAGCCAGTCGCGCCCGCGCGTGAATTCGGCCGGCAGCGCGATATTGGCGATGTCGCCGGTGACGGCGATGTGGTCGGGCGCATGCCGCTTCACATCGGCGACGATTTTCGCCAGCACGTCCGCATCGTGGATGAAGTGGCGCTTGCGCTGCCAGTTGATGTAGCCGGTGACGCGCTTGGA
>JACQDO010000007.1 GCA_016201085.1 Hyphomicrobiales bacterium
CTCGGCCATGCCGAACGGCTTGACCACATAGTCGTCGGCGCCGAGCTCGAGCAGGCGCACTTTCTCCGCCTCATTCGAACGCACCGACAGCACGATGATCGGCACGCTCGACCAGGAGCGGATGCGTTCCACCACCTCGGAGCCGTCCATGTCGGGCAGTCCGAGATCGACGATGACCAGATCGATCGGCCGCAGCGTTGCCGTGCGGATGGCTTCGGCGCCGGTGCCTGCTTCGTGCACCACGAAGCCGTTGAGCTCGAAACCCGTGCGCAGGAAGCGGCGGATTTGAATTTCGTCGTCAATGACCAGTACGATCGGGGCCGGTTCACTCATCTGCGTCGCTTTCTAGATGCGGGACGGCGACCTGCGTGACCGGCAGGTCGACCGAGATCGTGGTTCCGAGACCGGGGCCTTCGCTGACGGCGGTCAGCTTGCCGCCATTGGCCGCGATAAAGGCGCTGGCGATCCAGAGCCCCAGGCCGGAGCCGCTGGTGGTGGCGACATGGCGTTCGCCGCGCACGAAGCGGTCCCACATTTTCGATTGTTCGGCCGCGGTCAGTCCAGCGCCTTCGTCGCGTACGCCGATCGTCATGCGGCCGTCATGGGCACGCGCGGAGACCGCGATGCGCGAGCCGGCTGGCGAATATTTGACCGCATTATCGAAAATTTGCACCAACGCCTGGTGCACCAGCACCGGATCGACATGGATCAGCGGCAGGTCCTGCGGCAGGTCGCACAAGACGCGCCGTTCGCCGAGCCGGTTGCGGCAGCGTTCGATCGCCGAATTGACGATGTCTTCGGGATCGGCCCATTCGATATGCGGCTTGATGCCGTCGCTGCTGATGCGGGTGGCATCGAGCAGGTTCTGGATGTCGTTATTGAGCCGCATGGCTTCGTCGCGCACGTCGTGCACCAGCGCCTTGAGTTTATTCTCGCCTGCCAGCGCCGGCGCCGCGCTCAGCACCGTGGCCGCGCCGAGGATCGAGGCGAGCGGCGTACGCAACTCGTGGCTGACCGAACCGATCAAGGCATCGCGCAGCTGTTCGGTCTGCGAGCGCATGCGCGCCTCGTTGATGGCGTGGGCGACGCCGAGCCGTTCGAGCGTGGCGGTGGCATCCGCCAGCACCGCGTCGACACGGATACGCAACTCGTCGAATCCTTTCTGCGATTTGCGTCCGAGATTGATGGCAATCACGCCGAATTCGAGACTCTTGGACGACACCGCGCGCACCAGCCAGGCTTCTCCTTCCGGCGAGCTGACCACCATGCCAGCGGCGGCATCGCGTCGTCCGGCCGCGACATCGGCGACCTCCCGCAGCACCGGCTCCGGCACCGAGACGCCGGCGCGCCGTCCGCTGAGGCCTGTCGCATCGCGCGTACTGGCGAACAGCATGACCTTGCGCTGGATCACGGTGGCGAGGTGGTCCTCGATCGCGGAGTGGATATCGGAGATGTCGAACGCCACCGCCAGCCGGCGCGAGAATGCATAGAGGTCGCGCATGTCGATTTCGCGCTGCCGCGACATCTCCAGTTCGCGCTTGAGACGGGCGGCAAGCTGGCTCACCACCACCGCGACGAAGATGAACAGGATCAGGTTGACGACTTCCTGCGGATCCTTGATGCGGAAGCTGTAGAGCGGTTCGTAGAAGAAAAACGCCGAGGCGAGCACGCCGCAGACGGCCGCCACCACCGCCGACACGATGCCCCAGCGCGTCGCCGCGATTACCACCGGCATCAGATAGACCACCGAACCGTGGCTGAGCCCGACTTGCGAAACCATCACGAACAGGACCGCGGTCAGCGCGCCCACCATGCCGAGCGTCCAAAAGATTCCGGGCAATTCCTTGCTGATGCGGTCGAATTTCATGGCTGGGAGATAGTTTACGGTGCGGCCCGTCCTAGTGACCCGCATAATATACGCTGCCCAACCCTTGTCTGTCCCGGTATGCTTGGCTAGATAGCCCCGTCCGAAGCGGCCAATTTTGGCGCGTTTGGGCCCGCGGAGAGGTGGCAGAGCGGTTGAATGCACCGCACTCGAAATGCGGCATACTCGCAAGGGTATCGGGGGTTCGAATCCCTCCCTCTCCGCCAGCGCCACCAGTGTCCAGCCCTCGCTCCCTCGGAACTTCGACCGGCAAGCCAGTCGAGTGCGAAGTTGGGCTATGGGCCGATCCCGATTTTTAGGTAAATCGCGGCGAGGCCACGGGCCCAAGCTCGTGCCGTTGTCGCGCCGGTCATCGTTGCATGCCCCATAGATTGACCGTGCGTGCCTCGATGGCGCGGAAGATCACCGATTCGATGAACAGCCCGATCAGGATGACGGTGAGCAGGCCGGAAAACACCGTGGTGGTATCGAGGTCGTTGCGCGCCTCGAATATGTACCAGCCGATGCCGCCGGAACGCGACGACACGCCGAACACCAGTTCGGCCGCCACCAGTGTGCGCCAGGCAAAAGCCCAGCCGATCTTCAAGCCGGCGAGAATCGACGGGAAGGCGGCCGGGATCAAGATCAAGCCGACATAGCGTGCGCCCTTCAGCCCGATATTGCGGCCGCTCATGCGCAAAGTTTCCGGCACGCTGCGAAAGCCGCTCAGCGTGTTGAGCGAGACCGCCCACAGCACCGAATGAATGATCACGAACACCAGCGACGGCGTGCCGAGTCCGAACCAGATCAGCGCCAGCGGCAGCAGTGCGATCGCCGGCAGCGGATTGAACATCGCGGTCAGCGTCGACAGGATGCGGGTGCCGATGCCGCTCGCCACCGCGAAGGTGGTGAACGCCGCCGCCAAAGCGAGGCCGAGCACGTAGCCGAGCCCCAGCGTGCGCAGCGAGGTGAAGGTGCGATCGATCAACACGCCGCTGCCGATATCGTTCAGGAATACGCGCACGGTATCGCTGAACGTCGGGAACAGCAGCGAATTGTTGAGCCAGCGCGCGTACAGCTCCCAGACCGCGATCAATACCACCAGCACGGTCAGCCGTTGCACGGATTCGTTATAAACGACGCGCTCGACCAGCGAGAGCGGCCGCTCGATGTCGCCGATGGAAACGGCATCGCTCGGCTCGATCTCGAACTCCGGCCGCTCGGGGGCCGCTCCGGTCGTATTGCTGGGTTGCGCGCTCACGCCGTGGTTTCCTTGTGGGCGCCGGCGCGGTGATGTTCGTCGCCGAACAGCAGATTATGAATTCGTTTCGACATGGCGCCGAACGCCGGGCCATCGATATTGCCGAAGTCGAGCTTGCTGGCGTCGAGCTCGGCGCGCACCCGGCCGGGATGCGGCGACAGCACCAGGATGCGCGAGCCGACCAAAATGGCTTCCTGGATGGAGTGCGTCACGAACAG